>DATIGB010000105.1:0-4540 GCA_035454985.1 Candidatus Nitrosotenuis sp. | reverse complement strand
GGATCTGTCTGCAAACCAAGCGGATCTCGACATCGAAGAGTCTAGAAAATTTCTGCGTCACATAACATACAGCCACAGCGACGTGGTGCAGGCAATAGTCAAAGAGTTCCCAAAACAGGAAAAGCGCCAACAGTTCGACTGGTTTAGGTAGACTGCAGGCGTAATTGGCTCACCGGCGTTAGTTTTTCTCGTTTATCTTGGATAGTGCCTGAGCAAAGGCCTTGCCGTAATAATCTATGGCCTGGTGAATGTACTGGTCGCACATGGCTATCATGTTATTGCGCGTGGTGATGTTGGACTTTTGCGCGCTTGCAATCATGTCGATTTGCGTGCAGTACAAATCCGTTACTGTGTTCCAGTACTCATTGATGACGCCGATGGACTTGCTGTCAAGCCCAAGTTTGTCAAAATACTGTTTTTGCCACACGTAGCATGTTCCAAGGTAGTCGTCTAGCAGGTGTAGGTAATGGGTGTACAGATCAGAGTACGCCTGAACGTTTGTGGGTATTTGCGATTCAAGCCTTTTGATCACCTTGCTCGTATTGTTCTTTAAGATGTCGCAAACGGAAACCTCGTTTTCGGCAGATTTTTTGATCAATTGTCTTCTGCCTTTCATATACGTCGCCTTGACTAGTAAGCTTTGCTACACTATGTTCATCTTAAGACAGGGTGACTTGATGTCGTCTAGGCACATGATTATCAATAATCTAGCTTATCCGTCATCATATCAGCTAACTAACCTCTATCAGCACGGTCTGATATAGTGTAATCATGAATCAAAAACAAACTCACTGGAACTATCAGGTTCGGGCGCCATTCCGAAAGGTCATGGCCTGGGACGCATTGTTCTTTGTCCTGGGAATCGGCGTGGGCGCCGGAATAGGGGCATTCCTAGCAACAATCTAGGAACTCCTTTCTTTTTTAGATTTAATAATCATAAACCCCGCCTCAAATTCAGGTCATGGCGGATTTTTCAAGAATCGAATCATCGTACTCATCAAAGGATGCCTGCCGCCTTATCTGGGCAGGGACAGACGAGGACGAGGAGCACGTGGTGTTCTTGAACAAGGGCGAAATCGACCGCCTCTACGATATTCTTTCAAAAAACACAACCGGCCAAGTCGAGCTTGAGGACGGGTTCAGCTCCGTACTTGTCAATTCCGATATCACGCAGTTTCGATTGAGCGAAAGCAAGCTATTTGAGGTGAAAACCCCCGTTCTAAAAAAACACCTGGAGGAGTTCAGGAAATGAAGCAAAGCAAGACCTATCCAAAGGAATACACGCCTTCTGACGCGCTAGTCCAAGACATAGAAGTTCGAAACAACCTCCTTAACGCGATCCTCACGTCCAAGCCAAAGAAAACAATCCCGAACACCGACCTGTTCAAGGTCATGGCCACAAGGCGCTCCACTAGAAAGTTTGACAACAAGAAAAAGGTTGAGGAGTGGAAGGTTGACAAAATAATAGCTGCTGCGGACACCGCCCCAACTGCCGGAAACTTTCAGGGCTTTGAAATATTCTATGTCAAAGATCCAAAGGTAAAAGAAAAGCTGGTGGAGGCTGCAAACAGCCAGCCGCACGTGAACACCCCTGTGGTGCTAGTTTTTTGCAAAAACCCATCTAGGGTAAAGCTGAGCTTTCCGCCTGAAATTCTGGCGAAGTTCGCAATCCAAGATGCTACGCTTGCAGCCGCATATTCCCAGCTGGCAGCGCATGCACTGGGCTTGAGCTCAATTTGGATAGGGATGTTTGATGAGCAAAAGGTCATGGATGCAATCGGAACTGATCTGAGACCGTCGTCACTGCTCTGCATCGGATACCCGGCACAAAAGCGGGGCCCGCGTTCTAGGAGAAAGCTAAAGGACCTAATTCACATAGTGTGAGTACACATTGGAAAATTCGTATCGCTATCCTGTCTTTTTGAATCCTTAAATTTAATAGGGTATGCATTTTTGCCTAACCATGGGACGCCGAAAGACTCAGAAAATAATCAGGACAGCCCCAAAAAACGTCACCACAGGCATGTGTCCAAAATGTCAAACGGTTGGCCGAATCTTCCTAATAGGTCAGGTTGGCGCCGAGCACGCAAAGTGCGCTTCTTGCAATCAAGAGTTTGATTTGTAAAAAAACTAACCCGATATACAATTTTTCACCCATAAATTTTTAAGCTCTTTTCCTGAGTGTATCAATATAATGAGTTCAGAAGGCGAGACAATCTATGAGCGCGTTGCCAAGCTAGAGGACGAAATTGCCTCTCTGAGGAACGAGGTGGATGTCCTAAAAAAGGCGCTGCGCAACAAGCTGGCACGACACGAAATTTCCCAGGTCAAAAAGGGCCGGGACATTACGTCGATTATAGACTGACCTTATCTCTTACATTTCTTATCATTTCTAAGACAAAATCCACATCTGGGGCCTCTGGCGCTATCTCTAGGTACCTGTTTAGGTATGTGAGTGCTTTTTCATAGTTCAGCAGCCTCTCCTCAAGTATCCCCTTGTCGCGTATATCGTCTGGCGATTCGGGCTCTACTGCAAGAATCATGTTCGTGCACCTCATTGCCTTTTCATACGCATATGACTGGGCGTACGAGCTTTTCAGGTTTCGAAGTATCCTGATCAGTATCTTGTCTGGTGGCAGCTCGTCCAAGAACTCCGGCAAAAACTCGATCTCTTCTTCAAAGTTTTGGTACAGTATCTCGCCTAGGTCCTCCATGTCAAGCAGCCTGCCGCCCCCAAACGGGTCAAGTATCATTTCCTCCCCATACTTGACAACTACGTGGCTTGGGAACCCGGTGATGGTGAGATCAAGGCCGATTCTTTTTGCAACCTCGACATAAATTATCGACAGCGTGATTGGGATTCCGCTTTTCTTATCGAGCACCTCGTTTAGGAAATTGTTTTTTGGATCATAGTAATCGTCCGTGTCGCCCCTGAACTCTAGTGTCTGAAAGAGATATTCGTTAAGCATCGATATTAGGTATGTCGGGTTTTTCACATCCGACAATAACACCTTGAGCGACTTTGCCATTTCGTTTATCTTTTCTATCTGCCCCTGGATGTTGAGGTCGGAGTACTCTAGTATCTGTGCAAGCTTGAGGCATTTTTCCACCAGGTTGTACCTCGGGTCGGCAGAAAAGGAAATCCACTCTGCAACAAACGGATCAAACTTGTCGCTCATCTGGAATTACAGCGTGACTCTCTTTAGGTACATCTGCGGGTCTTTGAGTTCCCTTGTGGTCGGGGGATTTTTTATCAAAATTCGAAACGTCTCTCTGCCGTGCTTTTCAAATACGGCGCCAGTAAAGTCCTTGCCCATGTTCTTTCTGACCTGGTATGACGAGATGTCGGTTCCCATGAACGTCATTAGGTACTGGTGAAAGTCCTCGTCGTCTTTTAGTATGTTCTGGACTGCATATTCTGCCATCCCCTCCATTGTGGAAAACGCAGCATGGTGCCTCTGAATCGGGAGTAGCCACCTCTGGTATATTTCCAAAACCTGCGGGACCATTTGCTGGATTGTCGGGTCTATCTCTACTTTGGTAAACGTCATGACATCCGGCCCCAGGACATTTACGATAAAGTTGTCGGGGTTTAGCGTGAAGAACAGGTTTGCCCTCTTTGCGATTGGGAACTCGTCTGGGACTGGCGGCAGCTGCAGATATTCTGATAGCCTTGTGACTGTGCCGTCATCTAGGGCAAGAATAATTCTTGCCAGGTCCTCGTTTATCTTGTTTACCTCGATTACTGCCTTTTTGTTCTCCTCGTACAGGTTGTTCTGGATGGAGTGGACCAGTTCTTCAAGTATTGTCATCTTTAGGGCGCCGACATAGCCTGATTTTATGGCCTCGTATTTTGGCTCGTAGGGCCGCCCCTGCTTGTGCAGGACTATCTGGGGGTAGCTGGACAGGACAAAATTGTTGATGTATATTTTTGAGTCCAGATAGTCGCCATACGTGGTAGAAATTTTTGAAATGTAGGCCTTTGCATATGTAGAGTACACTAGAAATTTTGCAGCATCTGTTTTTACCAGATCTGCTATTCCCTGCCTGTTTTGCTTTGCGACTGCCAAAAACAGCTTGTCTACAAACTCCCTTGCATCCTGCGTGGCAAAGACCTTTTTTCCCTTTACTGCCTTTAGCTCGTCAAGATCCGGAAACTCGACTGTCACGTCTTGCGACACTGGGATCCCTGTAAACTCGCCAACACTCTGGCGCAGATTGGCAATTATCTGATCTGAAATCTGCCTTGGGGAGTCAAATCTCACCTTAAAGTCAGGATCCTCCCTGATTCTTGATGATAGCGTGGAAATTTCGCGCTCTTCGTTTATCTCAACTGAAATCTGGTCAAGCAGCGCGTCGGCAAACTCTTCTTGCTCAGTCATCGATAGTGACTTTGGGTGGTTCCCATTTAACATTAACTGGGTTAACAAAATAGGTATTAATCCAAAATCCGTTTTGAGTAAAACTATTGCACGAATCTAGCGTACGCCACATACGGTGTGTGAGGTGCGGAAAAAAATTATCACTTGATGTCCTAAGG
>DATIGB010000104.1:0-6095 GCA_035454985.1 Candidatus Nitrosotenuis sp. | reverse complement strand
ATAATTGAAATTTCAACTGCAATATCACTGGGAGTGGTGCTTGGAATACTTGGAATTGTTCTGGCCATGTCATTTGTCAGAACAAGAAAGCACTCTGACTGACTGGAAATAACAAACCGTCAAAAAGTGCAAGATTACTTTTTGGCGCCTAGTGTTCTGTTCTTTAGCCTAAGGTAGCTGCCATGGCATTTGCGGCATCTTGTTGCGGCCATGGAGTTTCTCCCGCCGCAGTTAAGACAAACCTTCATGTGTAGACGTGCTGCTTGTGCAATTCGTTTCTTTTCTGGGTCTGTGATTGGCATCTTCTTAAATTCCCTTTTTTGTCCTTTTTAGTCTTTGGTTTTCTCCAATTTGCCTGCCAGCAATACCGCTACCTCGTTTGGTCTTTTGGCTACTGGGATGTTTGCCATGTTAAACATGGAAATTTTTGATTCTGCAGAGCCGTATGTGCCCATGACAATTGCGCCTGCATGCCCCATTCTCTTTTCTTTTGGAGCGCGTCTTCCGGCAATGTATGCGACGATTGGCTTTTTGAAGTTAATGTCAATTATGTGCTGCGCAACTATCTCTTCGGCATCTCCGCCTATTTCGCCAACTATTACCATTCCCTCTATGGTTGGATCGTCCTTTACCATGTCAAACGCATCGATTAGTCTTGTGCCGTTTATTGGGTCTCCGCCTATTCCTATGGTTATGGTCTGCCCAAATCCTGCCTTTGTTAGGGTGTTTGAAATCTCATATAGCAGCGTGCCGCTTTTTGAGAGAACCGCTATGTTTCCCGGCTTGAATGGGCTTGCAGGCATTATCCCGATTTTGACAAGGCCCGGTATCATTACACCCGGTGTGTTTGGACCGATCATTATTGCGTCGTTCTTCTTTGTAAGCTCAATTACCTGCATCGTATCCCTTACTGGAATGTGTTCTGGTATTGCGACAAGGAGCTTTATTCCAGCTTCCAATGCCTCAGTTGCAGCGCCCAAAAAGAATTTTGCCGGAACAAACACAATTGAAACCTTGGCGCCTGTTGCGCTAACTGCCTCCTTTACGGTGTTGTAGATTGGAACGCTGCCTTCGAATTTCTGCCCGCCTTTTCCCGGCGTGACGCCTGCGGCAATGTTGGTTCCATAGTCGAGCATTTGCTTTGCGTGAAGCGAGCCAAACGTGCCTGTAATTCCTTGAACTATCACTGGTACTCTCTGCCAGTTTCCGCCTGAATCCTTTTTGCCCCTTAGCAGCTCGTAAATGTCAGCCACGCTTGTTTACCTCCATCACCACTCCGTTTATCGCATCTTCCACTGAATCAAACATCTTCGTCCTTGTGTTTTTGAGCATCTCTTTTGACTTTTCAGACTCAGCGCCCATGAGCCTTGAATAAACTGGAAGGTCAATCAGCTTGTCGTCATATGCTTTGATAAATGCAGACGCAACAGTTGTAGTCTTTACTATTCCTCCATACAGGTTTACCAAAATTGCTTTTACTTTTTTCATTTTGGAGACAAGCGTTAGGGCCTCATACACTGATTCAGTTGTAGCACCGCCTCCCACATCAAGAAAACATGCCGGCTTGCCGCCGTTGTCCGCAAGCATGTCGAGTGTCGACATGACAAGGCCTGCACCGTTGCCGACCACTGCGATATTTCCGTCAAGCTCAACTAGTGTAAACCCGCTTTTCTCCGCCCTCTCCTCAAGCTCCGTCTTTTCCTGATATTTTTCCATCTCGGGGTGTCTGAAATTAGAGTTGTCGTCTGTGACAACTTTGCCGTCTAGTGCAAGAAGTGATCCGTCCTTTAGCAAGGCTACTGGATTTATTTCTGCAAGCTCCGCCTCCTTTTCAATTGTAAGCTTGGCAAGTCTTTGCAGCATATCGACAAAGTCTGCAACGGATCTTCCTTTGAGATTGATTTGCTTTGCAATCTCTTCTGCGACATGGGCGTCCACATCGCCCAGTCCGACTTCGCGTATCACCTGGTTTTTTACGGCTTCGATTTCCACTCCGCCTTCGGGCGAGGCAATTACCGTGTAGCATCTCTTGCTGCGATTCAAAAATAATGATAAGTACAACTCTTGCTCGTATTCTGCCATCTTTTCAAGCAAAATGGCCCTTGTCTTTTCGCCCTTGATTGACATGCCCAAAAGTTGGGGGTATTTCAGCTCAAATTCGTCGTCATTGTGGCATTTTTGTATGCCACCCGCTTTTCCTCTCCCGCCAACTGGAACTTGGACCTTGATTACAAACGGGTAGCCCAACTCCTTTGCGTCCTTTCTTGCCTGCTCGATGTTTTTCGAGGATATTCCCTTTGGAGTCTTGATGCCGTATTGGGCAAACAGCTCCTTTGCCTGATATTCCAAAAGACGCATGCAGAAAATTTTTTCACGGTCTTTATATTTTGTTTGCTAGGCGGTCTGGCTTTCAAGAAGCTCAATTGTCTGCAAAAAGAGATCCTTGCTCTTCCGCAAAAGCCTCTGCGGGAACTCGTCTAGAGTAAATACGAGCTGCTGTCTGAACGTGGGGGGAAGCACTCCTCCGGATATGACAAGCTGCTCAACGACATACCTTTCTGCAAGCGAACAAACAATTTCCTCAAAGGAGTCGTCTTCCTCCTCAAGCGTTTGCCTGTACAGGATGATGGGGTTTCCAGTCTTTGTGACTATCACGGATGCTTTTTTTAGCAGATCCTCTAGATGCTGTATCTGCCATGCGTCCAGGCTGATCTGCTTTACCATACGGTATAATGGCGTTTTTAATATTTAATCTCCCTGATTTGCTAAAAGTGAGCTGCTTATTCCACTGAGATTCGAATTTTTTGACCGTCTATGTCGTCGTCTTTGTAATTCTTGCCGGTGCCTGCAAAGTCGATCTGTTTTACTCTGACCAAAAACGCAAGATCCGACGATTTTTCTTTTGCCATTTCAAGTGATTCCTCGTCCAAGTCAAGTATTGACGCAGTCTGTAAAACGTCTGTGGGGTTGTATCCTTTCTCCTTTCTTAGTGTTTGCAGTCTTCTTGCAAGGTCTTTTACCAGCCCCCTTGACATCATCTCCCTGTTTCGCGTAGTTGAGATAAAGACGACAAGGCCGTCCCGCTTTGAATATGCAAATCCGTCACGCGCATCAAAGTCAACTACAAAGTCTTCCCTGTCAAGCGTTATCTTGGCCTGGCCTACATCAAATGTGTATGAGCCATTTGAGAGCAGCTCCGATGCAATGTCTTCCGGCTTGGTATCTGAGAATTTTGAAAGAAGCAGCCCCATGTGTTGTTTTGCCTTTGGGCCAATCTTTTTTCTGTCCATTTCTATGACTGGTCTTGCTGGGAGGCCGGCCTTTTGCATTTCAGCGACAAGTTCAAGACCCTCCTTGTTTTTCAGCTCCACAATTTCGAATTTTTCAACGTTAATCTGGGACAGGAGAAGTTCAGATAGCCTCTCAATTTTGGGTTTTTGTGACTCTTTGACGCAAATTATCGCCTCATTAAGGGGCCACCTTCGCTTTAGCTTGGCCTTCATTCTTGCTGCAGCGGAAACTGAGACTGCCTCCTTCATGAGGTCAAACGATTCCTCGATTGGCTCGTTGATCAAGCTCTGCTGGTATTGCGGCCATCTGCTCAAAAGGATACTGTTCTGATCAAACGTCGTAAGATGCAGATATTCACTGGTATAGGGGCACAGGGGGTGTATGAGTATGTCCAGTGTTTTGAGTATCTCGTGCAGCACTGCATAAATTGCAAACCTCCTTTCGTTTGAGCCGTCTTCCTCCCACAGCTCAGCCTTTGTGATCGGTATGTATATCTGGCTCAGGGAATTTATTATAAAGTCCTCCAGCGCTCTTGCGGATTCGTGGAACTTGCACCTGTCGTTGTTTTCCTCCACCTGCATGATGAGTTTTTGTAACTTGGACAGTAGCCAAATGTCTGGGGGGTGGAGCAGCCCCTTGCCAAGCACTGACTGGATGGGGGTGGCACTGCTGTCGAATTTGTCATACTCGCTATTTTGTTTGAAATACAGGTGAATGTGATACAGCGTGTTTAGGATCTGGTATGGCCTTGACATCATCTCGTCGGTGCTAAAGTTGAGCGGCTCGATCGGGCTTGATTTCCACATAAAATAAAATCTTATCAAATCTACCGGGTACTTTGTAAGCATTTCTTCGGCGTCCATCACGTTTCCAAGACTCTTGCTCATCTTGTTGCCGTTTTTGTCCAAGACGTGGCCCTGAAACAAAAACGATCTGAATGGGGCAACGGGTCTGTCGTTTAAAATCACGTTTTCAATCAAAAGAGTGTATGCCCATCCGCGAGTCTGGTCTATTCCCTCAGTCAGGAACTGCGCGGGTATTCCTGATGCGTACTCCTCGTCTGTTAGGGACGAATACGGCGCAGAGCCGCTGTTGTGCCATGTATCCAAAACAAACTTTTCTCTTTCCATGGTGGAGTCGCATTTTTTGCACTTGATTGCGACTCTGTCGATCCATGGCCTGTGAAGCTCAAAGTTTGGCCCGTCCGGCAGGTCCGTCGCTGAGCTGACTATCTCTTTTCTTGAAAAAAGCCTCTCTATGTGGCCGCATTTTTTGCAGTTCCAGATTGGCAGCGGGCAGCCCCAGAACCTCTCGCGAGAAATGCACCATGGGTGTTTTTCCCTGATTATGCCCAAAAACCTGTTTTTTGGCGGCTCAAAAAAATACTCTACATTTTCTGCTGCCTGTATTGCCTTCTCGCCAAGTCTGTCCAGCATGTAAAAGAACTCCCTTCTTGCAAGCCATACGATTGGGTGGTGAGACCTCCAGCAAAGCGGATACTTGTGCTTTATTTTGCCGATTCTGACAAGCGCACCTGCATCCCTGACGTCCTCTGTAATTACCCTGTCCGCATCGCGGACAAAAAGGCCGGCGTACTTGCCTGCGTCCTCTGTGAACTTTACCTCGTCATTAATTGGATTAAAAATTGGCGCGCCTCTCTTTCTGGCAATCTCATAGTCTTCTTCGCCATTTGCAGGCGACAGGTGCACAAGCCCGCTCCCGGTGTTTGCGTCAACAAAGGACTCTGCAACAGCCACATGAATGGCGGGGTCTCTTGCCAGTTCTTTCAGCTTTGGAATCATGTCAAGCAACGGGTGGGTGTATTTTTTCCCCTCAAACTCTGAGCCCTTGAGCGTCTTTACTATCTCGTAATTTTCGATTTTCACCTCCTTCATGAACTCGTCCAGCCTTTTTTCTCCGACAATCCAGATTTCGTTTTCTACTTTTACATAGTGATAATTTTCTTCCGGATTTAGGCCTACCATTGCGTCTGTTACCAAAGTAAATGGCATCGTGGTCCACACAATCAGGAACGCGTTTTCTGACTCCACTTTCACCTTGTAGTATAGTGAGGGGTCCTGCACCATGTCATACCCTTGATTCACCTCTGCATGGCTAAGTGATGTCTGGCAGCTTGGGCAATATGCCACCACCCTGTATCCTTCTGTGAGGATGCCTGTCTCGTGGGCCTTTTTTAGAAACTGCCACTCTCGCTCGATGAACTCGTCCTTGTATGTCCAGTATGCCTTTTCCTGATTGAATGACATGCCAAGCAGCTGGTCTACTTTTACCCATTTCTCATGGTACTTGTGAACCAGGCGCTTGCACTCGACAACTAGTTTTTCAATTCCAAATGATTTTAGAATCTCTGTCTTTCCGCCGGTGATCCCAAGCTCCTTTTCTGCCTGCAACTCCACTGGAAGGCCCTGTGTATCCCAGCCTGCGTTGAAGACTATGTCGTGCCCCTTGAGTGTCATGTACCGGTACCAAAAGTCCTTCATGACTCGACCACGCAGGTGACCTGCGTGGGGAATGCCGTTCATGGTTGGGGGACCTTCGATGAAAACAATCCTTGATTTTCTGTTGCCTGAATCTGAAATAATTTTCTGAATGTCTGTTTTGGCGTTGTATGCCCTGATCTCATCTTCAATCTTTTTTGAGTCGAATTCTTTTGCTAAATGCAATATTCATTTGGTATTTGATCTCATTTAATAAAGCTAGATTGCGATTTGGATTGATTTTTCCACTAATTGCGACAATCACTCTAAATTTGGATTATATACGAGACTTCGAAAGCATACGTG
>DATIGB010000103.1:0-3203 GCA_035454985.1 Candidatus Nitrosotenuis sp. | reverse complement strand
AAGAAATTCCTTCCAACATATCGTTTGGAGTATCTGATGAAGCATATGTGATGGGACTGCTAGATTGCATAGGAGAGTTAAAGAGACATGTATTTGATAGAATTCGAAATGGGGATTTGGAAGATGCAAAAAGAATTTTTGGTATTATGGAAAATTTGTATTTGATGCTATATCCACTTGCAAGTTATGATAAAATTCTTAAAGAAACAAGGAGGAAATTGGACGTTAATCGAGGATTAGTTGAAGATGTACGTGGAGCCATCACAGAAGAAATCAGAAGAAATGAGTTGATCAATGCGATCAAAAATCTGAAATTAAATTAGAAAATTTCTTTGAAATAAATTATGCGGGCGATGGGATTTGAACCCATGAAATCCTAAGATACTAGCCCCTCAAGCTAGCGCCGTTGGCCGGGCTTGGCAACTCCCGCAGCGAAATACCGTGCAGGGTTTTTATAATCCTTGATTACTTTTTGATTTCGTGTTAATTCCGGTTAGATGTTTTACTTGTGGAAACCTAATTGCAGACAAACATGAAGATTATCAAAACAGAATCAAGTCTGGCGAGGAGCCGGCCAAGGTTTTAGATTCTCTTGGCTTCAAAAGGTACTGTTGCAGAAGGATGCTAATGACATCTGTCGAGACAATGCAGCAGATAATCCCATTCTACGAGGCAATACAACGACGATACCTCGAAGTCCAATCTGAGCTAGAGTAGCTTGCCAAAGATCTCGTCCATTACAGGTAGACTAGTTTACAACAGCAGAGGAAGCAAGACAGTAGAGATCGACGTAACATCAGACAAGCACTTGGGGCGCGCATGTGCCCCGTCGGGCGCAAGCGTCGGAAAATACGAGGCGCAGAGCTTTGCAGACAACAAGCCGGAAAAAAGCCTCCAGGTGCTAAACGCAAACGCAAAAAAATTCATCGGCATGGAATCAGACGACCTAAAGTCAATCCAGGAAGTGCTGAGAAAAATAGATGACACTCCAAACTATTCCAAGATAGGCGGCGCAGTGGCATATGCGCTCACCATAGCGTCGGTTGACTCTGCCGCAAAGGCGCAAGGCGTGCCAATGTTTCAGATAATATCCCAGACAAAAAAGCCCCGATTCCCGTTTCCCATAGGAAACATTCTTGGGGGCGGAGCCCATGCCGGCCCCGGAACGCCAGACATTCAGGAAATTCTGGTTTGCGCAATAGGCGCAAAGACGGTAAGGGAGTCAATTGAGATGAATCTGGCAGTGCACAAGGAGCTTGGCAGTGTTCTGAGAAAAAAGGATCCAATGTTTACAAACGGCAGGGGGGACGAGGGAGGATGGGCACCCCAGATGGACAACGAAAAGGCACTAGATGTATCCGTCAAGGCGTGCGAAAACCTCGGATACACGCTTGGAAAAGAGGTTGCGCTTGGAGTAGACTTTGCGTCATCCACCCAGTGGGACGCAAAAAAGAAAAAATATGTCTACTCCAGGGCAGGGTTTGAGAACACACCTGGTGAGCAAATCGAGTTTGCATCGCGGATAATCAAAAAATACAAACTCATCTATGCGGAGGATGCGATGCATGAGGAGGCATTTGAGGACATGGCAGAGATTACTGCAAAATTCCCCAAGGTGCTGATCACAGGCGATGATCTCACAGTGACAAACGCAAAAATTCTGCAAAAGGCAATAGACAAAAAATCCTGTAACGCGGCAATCCTCAAGGTCAACCAGGCCGGAAGCCTTTATGACGCACTCGAGTTTTCCCAAGTCGCCACAAAAAACAAGATCAGGCTAATCACGTCCCACAGGTCCGGTGAGTCCACGGATCACCAGATTTCCCACATTGGAATTGCGACCGGCTCAAAAATGCTCAAAGTCGGTGTTGTTGGGGGCGAGCGGGTGGCAAAACTAAACGAGCTAATCAGGCTCTCAGAGCATGATTTATTACGAGGCATGGCAGAGATTTAAAATCGCAAGATGAGCCAACAAACAGAGCCGCAAGACATCAAAAAGAAGATCCTCTCCACTGGAATCAGGGTAGGAACCACTGTCAAGACCACGTTCATGCAGCCATTTATCACAAAGGCAAGCCCCGAGGGCCTATACATGATAGACCTTGACAAGACATTGGACAGAATCAAGACCGCTGCAAAATTCATCAACCGAATAGACTTTGACAAGGTTCTGGTGTGCTCCGGACGGGAATATGCGACCACTCCGATTGAGAGATTCTGCGAAATAACAGGTGCAAGAAAGATGCTCAGCAGATTCATGCCGGGTTCACTTACAAATCCGTCCTTACCGTTCTACATAGAACCAAAACTCGTCATAATATCAGATCCTCAGGTGGACTCGCAGGCAATCATAGAGGCAACAAACGCAGGAATTCCGGTAATTGGAATCTCCAACACAGACAACGTAACATCGATGATTGACATTGTCATTCCAGCAAACAACAGGGGAAGAAAATCGCTTGCAACAGTATTTTGGCTGCTGGCGCGCGAGATCCTAATCCAGCAGGGCAAGCTCAGCGAATCGGACCAAATGAAATACGAAATAGATGACTTTGAGACAAAGATAGCGGACGAGGAAAACGAGTAATGCGTATTAGAACGCCGGCCGTAGCCGGGATGTTCTATCCAAAAGGAAAAAGCGAACTGCAAAAATCAATCAGCGACTGCCTTTCGCACGAGTTTGGCGCCTCAAAATCAAAAACACCGACCGAGAAAATTTACGGAGCAGTTTGCCCACATGCAGGCTACATGTATTCCGGACCAATTGCAACTCATTCGTTTAACATGATTTCAAATCAGGACTTTGATCTTGCCATCATATTGGGGCCAAACCACTGGGGGATAGGATGCAACATTGCAACAATGAAGGACTGCACATGGGAGACGCCCCTCGGCGGAGTCGAGGTGGACTCGGATGCCGCAAAAAGGCTGGCCCAGCTGACCAGTCTGGTTGAGATTGATTTTTTTTCCCACACAAGGGAGCACAGTATCGAGGTGCAGGTGCCGATGCTGCAGGAATTCTGCAAGAACGAATTCAAGATACTTCCAATATCACTAATTGATCAGGAATACGATTCTGCCATCCAGATAGGGGACGCAATATCAAATATCGCCAAAGAAAAAAAGACCATAATCATAGGCTCTTCTGACTTTACCCACTATGAGCCAAACGAGTTTGCCCACAGCCAGGACAAGGCACTCAT
>DATIGB010000102.1:0-3177 GCA_035454985.1 Candidatus Nitrosotenuis sp. | reverse complement strand
CATTTCTTTCCAAGGCAATTTATCGTAATGGCAAAATCAACGTTTTAAATCTTAAATCCAAGACCTTTATCGCTCAAATAAGAGACGGTTATGATCGCACACCTATTGTCGGCTGGCAACCTTCTGGCAAGCAGGTAGCAGTTGTTTCTTCAGTCCCCACTGAACAGGATTCACATGGCTTACCCGATGAAATCTTTATCGTAGAAGAAGATGGGCAAGTCAGACAGCTAACCCGCCTATTTGATACTTTCGGACTTCCTCTTACAATTGACAGCCTAAGTTGGTCACCTGATGGTAGTAAGATTGCTTTCTGGCTACATGACAAAGACGCAAACACAACTCTAATGGTGACTGATCCTTTAACGGGCACGAGTGTAAACTACTGTATATTGAATGTTCTAGGGGCGTCTTATCCAATCAGTGTTTCTAAGCCAATTTGGTCACCTAATGGAAAGTATTTACTGGTTGAAAGTCGGTATACAACCGATAAGAACAGAGTGCTGCTTATCGATCTTTCCACTAATGGCGCATTCCCAATTGCAGAAAATGCTAGTCCTGTTGGTTGGATGATTGAGAAACCATGATAAATTTCATTACGCAAAAGCGCCCAACACAGCGTGCACCCGACGGGTGGGAGTCGCCGCGTTTTCAGGTAGTTTGCGTGACTGGAGGTTGGCTCCGGCAAAGCAGCGTTGCCTCCTCCCGCCCACCCGCGGGTAACGCTCCCCGTTGGGTGGCTATCTATCTAAACAGGAATCCCGATAAAGAACCTGAGGAGGAAAAATGAGTTTCGTTTCTTCGATCATCGTTGTAGAGGAGATTGCGCGTGCTCGCACACTGTATGAGAACATCCTGCATTTGAAAGTTACGGCCGATTTCGGTATCTATAATGTAGGGTTCGAGGGAGGATTATCCTTATATCGAAAAGCGTTCTTCGAGGAATTAATCGGCGGACAAGTCCACCTAGAGAAACACAATAACGTTGTCCTCTATTTTGAAGTAGATGACCTGGAAGAACTGGAAGAAGAAGTCGCCCGGAACGGCTTTGAATTCATCCACAAAATCAGGGAACAGCCGTGGAAACAGAGGAATTTTCGGCTTTACGATTACGATCAGCATGTCCTCGAAATCGCAGAAAAGATGGATGTTGTCATTGATCGATTGCGGCAGAATGGAAGGTCCATCGAGGAGATTGCGAACCTGACAGGGTATTCCGTAGATCAAGTAGTCGAAGAGATCGAAAAGCATAAGGAACGGGGGTAGAACGTATAATGCGAAAGAGCCACCCAACACAGCGTGCACCCGACGGGTGGGAGTCGCCGTGTTTTCAAGCAGTTTCCGTGGCTGGAAGTTGGTTCCGTCAAAGAGGCGTTGCCTCGTCCCACCCACCCGCCGGTAACGCACCCCGTTAGCTGGCTCTTTCTCAGTTGAGTATCTCAGATGGAGGTCTCGAATGTCCGAGCAGGTGACCTATGAATTGTTGAAGGGATTCCTCGAAGCGTTCAATCGCCATGATCTGGATGCCATTATGGGCTATTTCGCACAGGACTGCGTCTTCTACATGCCGCGCGGCGCGACACCGCGCGGTGATCGGTATGTTGGCAAAACCGAGGTGCGAGCGGGCTTGGCGAAACGATTTGAGGGCATTCCGGATGTACATTATGGAGATGATCAGCACTGGGTGTGTGAGGATTTCGGGGTCTCCGAATGGACGCTGACGGGTACCTCTGTGTCCGGGCAAAAAATAGAAGTGCGAGGAGTGGATCTGCTTGAGTTCGCCGAAGGGAAGATCATCCGCAAGGATTCTTTCTGGAAAATCCTGGAGTGATCGGCAAAGTTGCGGTATTGTTTCTGCACAACAAACTGCCCGCGCAAACACCGTAGCAAGAGTATACACAGGCTTGATTCCGAAATATTGGCGTGATGACCATGAAAAGTATCAACCCTGGTAGAAAGCCAGCTAACCCAGCGTGCACCCGACGGGTGGGAGTCGCCGCGTTTTCTGGCAGTGTGCGTGGCTTGAAGTTGGTTCCGTCAAAAGAGCGTTGCCTCGTCCCGCCCACCCGCGGGTAACGCTCCCCGTTGGGCGGCTGAATGTTACTACATAAGGAGATCTCATAATGGTCAAGTCTAATGATGTATCTGAACAGAATCAAGAAATTACTAAAGAGAATTTGGCCCAGAAATTGCAGATGCAATTGGCAGAAAAAATGATGGGGTTGTTTGATTTGGTTGTGTCAGACCGCAGCAAGTATTATCAAAATAATCCTGACAAAGTTCCTGACCCTACTTCTGTTCCTTCTATCATTTCATCTTATGGAAATGCGAACATGTTAGTTTCAGGAGGAATAAGCCTAATTCCTGGTCCCTGGGGAATGGCTGCCGCCGTACCTGAAGTCACTATAGTCATTCGCAATCAACTGGCAATGATTTATGATATAGGAATGGCCTATGGCAAAGGTCAAGTATTGAATAAAGAATTATTGGCGGGTATATTCCTGTCAGCTATGGGCACAAGTGCTGGTGCGCTGTTAATCATGCACGGTGGTACAGTTCTGGTGCGACGGGTAAGCCTACGAGTATTTCAGCGCGTGGTCATCTTAATGGCTGGTGATGTCACCCAACGAATGCTTAAGTCGCTGATCAGCAAATGGCTGCCAGTTATTGGGGCTGCGGCTATGGCGGCGTGGTCGAGTTACACAACTCGGTAGATAGGGAACAAGGCCGTTGAAATTCTTGAGAAACCTATTGAAGTCGAAGCGGTAGTGATTGAAGATGAGAGCATTATAGAAGGTTTTGCCGAGGCACAACCTGCGAAGCGAGAACCGATGTCAACTGAGGTAACACTTGATTATACGGTTCTCAAGATTAAGGCACTCATCAATTTAATGAAAGTTGATAAGAAGCTAACGACTGAGGAACGCAGCCATATTGAAACGTTGATAGAGCATACGGAGATTGACACTGAGGCTAAAATAGAACTGGCAAACCTGATGGACATTGAAGGGAAAATACCAGTTGACTTTAGTCTATTTGGGAAAGAACCGGATGAAGCCGTCGGATTACTATTTGACCTAATAGGGCTGGCTAAACGAGATGGTGAGTTTCATTTATCCGAGAAAATATACATCAAACAAGCAGGAAAGTTAATGGGTATATCGGAGAATGATATTGAAG
>DATIGB010000101.1:0-6227 GCA_035454985.1 Candidatus Nitrosotenuis sp. | reverse complement strand
ACATGGTTTGCAACACCAGTTTTGCGACGGAGTTACAGAGGGATTCATCGTTCCATTGTTTTTCCGTGGTTCCAATCTCAATGAATAGCGCAGGCTTGCTCAAGGCAGTCGGGCCGTGATGAGTGGCCTCTATTGTGATTTGAAACTCCGGAAAATCGGCCCTGTTTTTCCACAGTGTTTTGATGTAAGATTTTTGCAGGTGCGGGTGCGGAACTGCTACTTGTCTTTCATTGCCGCCAAATTGTGCAACACTAAAGTTTCCAGTGCTATGGCACGTCAGGGCAAGCTCTCCAGACTGTGCCGCATGTTTTGACAAAAATACAAATCCGTCATAGTGGTGTTTTTCCTCAAGCCAGTCTGCAGAAATTGCCGGCGTCGGGATTACAGTCAAATCAAAATTTTTTCCACGGTAGACATCGCCGTCTTTTTTCATTTGTTTTGAGATGAATTTTGCCATGTTATGGCCGGCAGGGTCCTGCTCGTACGCAACTAGTAATTCCACGACCTAAAAGATATAAGACCACTTTATTAACGTCCAGCGATGGATCTAGTAAACACCTTCAAGAACATGGTAAACACGATGAAGCTTGCCAAAAAGTCGGACAAAGAGGACTATATGCAACATCTAAGACTGGTTCTTTTGGGAATAGCTGCCATTGGGACGATTGGATTTATAATTCAGTTTGTTTTTTCGGTGTTTAGATTCGGATAGATGGAATTGTCACAAGAAATTAAGTCGCATCTTTTTGCAGTCAGAACCACAGGAGGTCAGGAAAAGGTAGTAATGAACTTGCTGCAAAACAAGATAAAGACAAACAAGATTAACGTTCTTTCAGTTTTGCTAGTAGACAACCTAAAGGGCTATGTCGTAATTGAGGCAAAGGACGCAAACGCAGCCTTTGATGCCTTGCAGGGAATCAGGCACATTCGCGGCCAGCTCAGGGGTGAATTAGAATTCAAAGATATCGAGGGCTATTTGGTAACCAAGACAAGTGCTGCCCAGCTGGCAGTAGACAATGTTGTCGAAATCATCGGAGGCCCGTTCAAGGGAATGAAGGCCACAGTCACAAGAGTTGATAACGAAAAGCAAGAAGCCACAGTAATTCTCCTAGATGCGCCATACCAATTGCCAGTCACAGTTGATAGCAACTATCTCAAAATATCCACGGCTTAGGAAGGATTAAATCTTCACTCAAAAAAAGATGAAAACATGTCTGACACTCAATCTGTTTCCGCACTGGTAACCGGAGGGCAAGCCTCCGCAGGACCACCGCTTGGTCCGGCATTAGGTCCGCTTGGCGTAAACATCATGCAGATCATCCAGACAATAAACGACAAGACTAAGGATTTTGAGGGAATGAAGGTTCCAGTGACAGTCAATGTCAATTCCAAGACAAAGCAATGGGACGTAGTAGTCGGAATTCCATCCGCTGCGGCACTGCTTCTAAAAGAGGCCGGGATTCAGAAAGGCTCAGGCACTTCGGGTTCCACGTGGGTTGGAGACATCAAGGTCGAATCCATTGTCAAGGTGGCAAAGGCAAAACTAGAAAAATCATATGCGAGCTCCCTAAAATCAGTAGCAAAGGAAGTCGTCGGAACCTGCCTTCCATTGGGAATTAAAATTGAAGGCAAGACTCCCAAAGAATTCACTGCAGAGATAAATGCAGGCAAATGGGACGCCCAACTAGGCTAAGTCATTTGGAAATCAGATAAGAAGGATCCTTGTCCGTCTTTTGCAGTTCTACAAAAGTTTCAGTGCTCTGAATTCCCTCTATTTTACCAATTTTTTCAATTACAATCGTGTGTAGCTGCTCAAGGCTTTCTGCGTGAACGCCAACCATGATGTCAAATCTGCCTGTGACCTCGGATATTGAGACAATTTCAGGCGTTTGGAACAGCTGCTTATGGATTGCGTCCTTTAGTTTCGGATCCCTGTTAATGCCAATTGTTGCTTTGACTGCAATGCCAAGCTGCGCCTCATCCACAATGACTGTGAACTTTTTTATGATCTTCTTTTTGGTCAGTCTCTTAATTCTGCTATACAGGACTGATGCGTTGATTCCCATCTTTTTTGAAAGGTTCGGAACTGAGATGCTTCCATCCCGGGTCAATTCGTAGAGCAGCTTCATGTCCAAATCATCTAATTTATGCAATGTTTACAAAATTGTCGATCTGATGTTAATAAATGTAATTTTTATTATTAGAATTTGTATATAATACAAAGCGTCACAGCCAATTTAGAAAATTTTACATTTTTTGTCAGGTTTTGGCTTGCAAGCGACAAACGATTTTAAATAGGCTTTCGCGGAAAGCCGTATTGATCAACGAGCCCGAACTAGCCAAGATGATAAAGGAATCCAAGGCAACAGACAAGGAACGCAAGTTCAAGCAGTCTGTCGAAATGTATGTAGTTCTAAAGGATATTGACGTCAAGAAAGGATTTGCAATGAACGAGACAATTCAATTGCCAAAAAAACTCAGCAGCCCAACTACTGTCTGCATAATGGCAGGTGGTGACCTTGGATTAAAGGCAAAAAGTGCAAACGCAGACAGGGTTATCAGCGGGGACGAAATCAACTCACTTGCAGCAAACAAGCGAGAGGCTCGTAAATTCATCAACAAATATGATTTCTTTTTAGCAGACACGCAACTCATGACAACAGTTGGTAAGGTTCTTGGTCAGCTCTTGGGCCCAAGGGGAAAGATGCCTGTGCCAGTACCATTTAACGCCCCAGTCGAGTCGCTTTTGGACAGATTTAGATCATCAATTAGAGTCAAGGTGAAAAACTCTTTGTCGTTATCGTGCAAGATTGGCGACGAGTCGATGGACGATGCAGATTTGGCTGCGAATGCACATGCAGTGCTGAGCGCCCTCGAAAAAAAGTTGCCAAACGGAGAAAGAAACATCAGAAGAGTGATAATCAAGACATCGATGGGAAAACCAATCAAACAAGTGCAGCAGATGAAGTAACATGAAAGAGAACAGAACAAGTTATCCCAAAAAGAAAATGCAGATGTATCAAGAGCTGCAGGAACTTCCAAAAAAATACAAGGTAACCGCACTGGTTAGAATGGAGAAGGTAAGATCGTCTCAGCTGTTGCCGCTCAGAAAAAAGTTTCTCAATGAGGTAAAAATAGTAAGCATAAAGGACCAGGTTGCCAGAAAAGCACTGTCCACACTGGATGTCCCAGGAATTGCAAAAATGATAGAATCCCTGACAGGCCAATGTGTTTTGTTATTTACAAACATGTCACCGTTTAAGCTAAACGTTCTTCTCGGCAAGAACAAAGTAATGATGTTTGCGCGTGGCGGCGACACAGCAAGCATTGACGTTACGGTTCCTGCAAAGAACACAGGAATCGCACCAGGCCCGATGCTGACAGAGTTCAAAGAGGCTGGGGTTCCAACAAAAATTGATCAGGGAACAATTTGGATTACAAAGGACGTCACTCCAGTCAAAAAGGGCGGAGCGATACCAGACAAGCTGGCGACACTGCTGCAAAAGCTCGACATAAAGACAATCGAGGCAGGGATTGCCCTAGAGGCAGCACTTGAGGAAGGAAAGACGTTCAAAAGAGAGGAGCTCGTAATCGACCTTGACAAATACAGAGAGATGTTTGCAAGGGCACACCAGGAGGCACTGTCACTATCAATCGAGGCAGCATACATCACAGCAGACAACATAAAGCTCATTCTTGCAAAGCTAGGCCAAGGCGCACGCTCTGTCGCAATCGAGGCAGGCTATGTCACTGACGACACAAAGGAGGCAGTCTTGCAAAAGGCAAACGCCCAAGCGCAGTCGGTTGCATCAAAGGCAAAGGGCTACGCCCCAGCATAAAGAACTATTTTTCTCGCGCCCGCGGCACATTCCAGTTGTATTTCATTGCAACAAGCCTTAGCAGTGTAGTGATTATTATTCCGACAACGGACGCAATGTACAGAGGCGTATTGCCTGCCAGCAGCAGATAAAACGCTACCACCCCCGCAAAGCTTGCCGTTGCATACAGCTCCTTTACAAAAACAATTGGAACTTCGTTAACAAAGACATCCCTAAGTATTCCCCCGCCAACTGCGCTAAGAATGCCAGCAAACGCCATTGCAAGAAAATTCAGCCCAAAGACATCATATGCAAAGGTCGCGCCGGTTATGGAAAACACGCCAAGCCCAATTGCGTCAAACTTCAAAAACAAGTTCCAGTGCTTTTTCAAATGCGGATAGAGGAAAAACATGGCAATTGCAGATGCCACGGAAACTACGACATATGACGGCTCTGAAATTGAGCCGGGCGGGAACCTGCCGATTATGATGTCACGAATAGTTCCCCCGGCAACGCCTGTAATTATCGAGAGAATTATTATTCCAACGATGTCAGACTTGTGCTCAATTGCCTTGAATGCGCCGGTTACTGCAAACGCCATTGTTCCAAAGAGGTCAAAGACGTAGATCAGAACAGCAAAAGATATGTCGGGCAACAAGATTGGTTACACCCCAAGTATAATTAAGAGTAAAGGTAAAAATGAAAATTTTGAAGGTTTAGCCGAACAGTGAAGCGAGGCCTTCCATTGCTTGCTCTTCAGACTTGCCTGCTGCTGCCTCGTCTTTCTTTGCCTCTCCACCACCTGCTGGTGCTGCTGCCGCGGCTGGTGCTGCTGCAACTGCTACTGGTGCTGCCTTGATTGCCTCTTCGATGTTAACATCGGCGAGTGCAGACACTAGAGCCTTCACCTGGGCGTCATTTGCTGATTCGCCAGTGGCTTTGATTATACTAGTAATGTTAGCTTCATTAATTTCCTTTTTCAGTTTGTGCAGAATTAATGCAGCGTATACGTATTCCATCGTATCGTGATTTTCTTTGGGGATAATATAAAACTATGTAGGTCAGATTAGGATCTTAAGACTTCGGCAAATAGAGTAAAGGTTTTGCTTTAGGTTCTTGTCGTACAGTGTCTCCATTCTTCTTTTTAGGATACGTTTTGCGTCGTCTCTTTCTGTGCCCTCCGGCAACGACAAGACATTGTTGATTAGTTCCGGCAGCGATTCCCTTATCCATCCATCCAAAACAGAGTATGCCTTTTCAGAAATTGGAATTATTTTGCCAGAATCCAGATCTATTATGTCGTTAAAGTTTTCATGTTCTGTCCTGTAGATGAATGCCATAATGCAGTTTTCAGGTGTTGGTGATTTCAGAATTTCCTCGGAGCGGGGCCCTGCCTTTCCCTGCGATACTTTGTTTTTTAGGCCGACGGGGTTTACAATTAATCCGCTAATGCCGACTTTGGAGCCGTCCACGCCGGTCACCATTCCAAAAATTATGTTCTTGTAGTCGCCGTCTTGCTTTGATGAAAAAGCATAGTCTCCTTCTTGGATTCCCTTTTTGCGACCAAACATGATCCAGTGTCGTTTGGTATTGTATTTATTTTATCGTAATCGACAGTTCTTAATATTGGTCAGTTTGAGTCTCAGAAGATGGACAAGGAAGAGATCCTTGCAAAGTTTTCAAGTGAGCCGGACAGATATTACAAGGTAAAATTATTTGCCGAGCACGGCTTTGAGCGCAAATCATGCTCGGTTTGTAAGCGATTTTTTTGGACTTTGGAATCGCAGAGAAAAACTTGCCCTGATCATTCTGAAGACACCTATTCGTTTATCGGGAATCCTCCGACAAAAAAGAGGTTTGACTACACCGAGGCATGGAAGCAGGTAGAGTCCTTTTTTGTAAAAAACGGACACACTTCAGTATCAAGGTATCCGGTAGTGTGCAGGTGGCGCGATGATCTTTACTTTACAATTGCATCAATTGTCGATTTCCAAAGAGTGATGGGCTCAAAGGTAGTGTTTGAGTTTCCTGCAAACCCGCTTGTGGTTCCGCAGACGTGTCTGCGATTCAAGGACTTGGAAAACGTCGGCGTCACAGGAAGGCATTTTTCCAGCTTCTGCATGATTGGGCAGCACAGCATTCCAAACGGGAACGGTTACTGGAAGGACGAATGCGTTGATTTGGACTTTAGACTGCTGACAGAATCTTTTGGAATAAACAAAGAGGAGATTGTTTTTGTCGAGGACGTTTGGGCAGGAGGAGGATCCTTTGGCTCATCACTAGAGTTCTACGTAAGAGGACTAGAATTAGGAAATGCGGTGTTTACGGAATTCCAAGGAGATCTGGGACATCACACAACACTTGATCAGAGAATCATAGACATGGGCGCAGGCCTTGAGAGATTTGCAT
>DATIGB010000100.1:0-2397 GCA_035454985.1 Candidatus Nitrosotenuis sp. | reverse complement strand
GCTTTTTCGTTTTAAACGATCATCGGCGCCTATTTTCGTGAGCGAAGAGAATCCCGTTCTTATTGCGGCTCGATCGTTGCAGGAGGCTTGCTTGATATCACATAAGATACCCATGTTACCTCGTCAATTTCATTTGTAATTCGATTACTAATTTTTGCCAGCAGGTCATGTGGAAGCCTTGTCCAGTCCGCAGTCATTGCGTCAATTGACTCTACTACTCTGATCATTACTATATTTCCGTACTTTCGCTCGTCGCCTACGACGCCTACTGCCTTATCATCTCCCACCGCTGCATACGCCTGCCAGATTTTGTCATACCACCCTGCCATCTCTAGCTCGTCTTCTACAATTTTGCTTGCAACCTTGGCAATCTCTAATTTCTTTTCTGTGACCTCACCGATTATTCGTACTGCAAGCCCGGGTCCTGGAAATGGGTGGCGGGAAAGCAGTTTCTTTGAAACACCAAGTATTGCTGCAACCTTTCTTACCTCATCTTTGTACAAATCACGCAGCGGCTCAAGTATCTGAAGGTCAAGCCAGTCAGGCAAACCGCCGACATTGTGATGTGTCTTGATTATAGCAGCAGGCCCCTTTGAGACTCCGCTTTCTATGACATCTGGATACAGGGTTCCCTGCGCAAGCCATCTGAAGGGGCCGTTTTTCTCCGCAAACTCTGTAAAAATTCTGACAAACTCCTCGCCGACAATTTTTCTTTTTTTCTCAGGATCTGATACTCCCTTTAGCTTGTCCAAAAATTGCCTTTTTGCGTTAATTGCGGTAAAATTAACAGAAAAATTGTCCCTGAACATTTTTTCTATTTCGTGTTCTTCATCTAGCCTGAGAAGACCGTTATCAACAAAGACGCACTTTAGCCTGTCTCCTATTGCCTTGTGAATCAAGAGTGCGGCAACCGTTGAGTCAATTCCCCCGCTAACTCCGCACAAGACATTCCCGTCAATTTTTGAAATATCGCTTACTGCTTTTTCGACAAAACTCTCCATTGTCCAGTCCTGTTTTGCATGACAAATGTTTAGGACAAAGTTCTTGAGAATCTGGACGCCCCTTTCGGTGTGAACAACTTCTGGATGAAACTGAATGCCGTATACCGATTCTCGCTTGTTTGCAATGGCAGCTGCTTGGGAGCGTTCTGTGTGTCCTATTATCTGAAAGTTGTCTGGAATTTTTTCTGCCTCATCCCCATGACTCATCCACGCCCTTAGTGAATCCCCAACTCCTCCAAGCAAATCCGAATTGTTGTCTATTGTAAGTACAGAGTGCCCATATTCTTTATTTGCGCGTTTTACCTTTCCGCCAAAATTGTCAACTATCAGCTGATGACCGTAGCAGATTCCAAGAAGCGGCAGCTTCATTTGAAAAATTCCAGAATTTGGTCTTGGCGCATCGTTGTTGTAAACGCTTGACGGCCCGCCGGAAAATATCACTCCTTTTGGGTTCAGTTCCTTTAACCTCTCAAGCGAAATGTCGTATGGAACAAGCTCCGCATACACTGAAAACTCCCTAATCCGTCTGCAGATCAAGTGGCTGTACTGCGAGCCAAAATCCAGCACTATTATTCTATCCATTATATCACTTTGAGTTTTCTATCATTTTTGAAAATGACCATGCAGCCGTGCTTACTATCTCGTTGATCCTTTCCTTTTGACGGTAATTTTTAATTATTATTTCGCGCAGCAAGGAGCCGTCCTTGTTCACCAAACAATTGATTATGGCATTCTCGCCGATGTCGCCCTTTTCAAATTCTGCCTCATCCTTTCTTTTCATCTCGCCAATTATTCTCTCAAGAAAAAACGATTTGAAGGGGTGTGAATCCTCTTTTAGCTCAATGCCGTCTTCAACTATGATTGAGACCTGCTCTGGGGTCACATATGCATTAGCTATTAGGGATCCGTCTGTATTTTTTTTCAGCGGAATCGTGTAATCTGAGGATCTTGGTTTTGCGGAACTGTCCTTCAGCGAAGATGCCTTTGTAAAACTTTGCTGTTTTAGCACGGAATTTATCAAAACTAGGTTTCTTTCAAGTATTTCAATTTCCTCTCTGTGTTTTTCTATCTGAGCGGTGATGCGATCTCTTAGTTCAAGTGCGTCCTTTACTTGTTCTTCTGAGAACTCCATAATTTTCCTGACGCATCGACGGTATTAAAATGCATTCAAGCATCAAATGTTGAACCCAAGATTCCTGTGCGTTATCTTTTTGAACCCGCTGATTGGTTTTGACAGTGTAAAAAATTCCGACTTGCTTTTTGTGGCAAGCCATTCTAGGAGAATCTTGCCGCGCTTGAGCTTCTTTCTCTTTGTTCTCTTGTCACCAGTATCTGTTTTAGAGTATTTCCCAATCCTTGTTCCAAAGTCCATCCCAAACAAAACTATTTTCTTTGC
>DATIGB010000099.1:0-8263 GCA_035454985.1 Candidatus Nitrosotenuis sp. | reverse complement strand
ACGGCCACTATTGGTTGTCGAATTCGCAACGCAACTCACTGAAATACTACCCTCGCTTCCTTTTCAAAACTTTCCTTAGAGTCGGATGCGTGAATGATATTGTCTGAGAACCCAAGTCCGAAATCGCCGCGGATTGAGCCGGGTGCAGCCTCAAATGATTTTGTCGCTCCAATCATCAGTCTTGTCGTAGCAACCGCGTTGTTTCCTTCAATTACCGCCGCAACAACTGGGCCGGATGTGATAAATTCCACCAATTCTCCAAAGAACGGCTTTGTGTTGTGAACCGAGTAAAAGTCCTCCGCCTGGGCCTTTGTGAATGTAAACATTTTGAGTTTTAAAATTTTGAATCCTTTATTTTCAAATCTGCTAACTATTTGACCGGTTAATTTTCTCGCTACTGCGTCTGGTTTTACTATGAAAAGAGTTTGTTCAGCCAATTTTTCTGTTTTATTTCTTGACGATTCCGCCTTTTTGATATTTCTTCGTCCACTTGAGCGTACGTGGATCGCGTTTTAGTACCAACATGTTCTTTTTACATTTTGGAGAACAAAACCATAGAACTGTTCCGTCATTTTTTACAAGCATCGTGCCGGAACCTCTGGAAACCGGTCTATTACAAAAACTGCATGGTTTTACTAGAAGGCTCAAGTTTCAATCACCTTATTTTTTTAGCTTCACGTTCTGTTTCTCGCAGCATCAAGATGTCAGACATTCTTACGGAGCCTTTTACGTTCCTTGTGAGAATTCTTCCCTTGTCACGTCCGCTCAGGATTTTTACCCTGACTTGAGTTATTTCGCCTGCAATTCCAGTCTTACCTACAAGCTGGATTACTTCGGCAGACACTACATCTTCCGTTGTGGAAGTACTCATTGCTACTTGCCACCTTTAATTTTCTTTATTGAAGAAACTACTTCCTCAACAATGTGGTTAGCATCGCCTGCATCAATTATTGCTGCGGCGGCAGATGTTACGTCAATGCCCAGTGCTTTTCCCAACTCTTGCTTGCTTGGAACAAACGCATATGCGGCGCTTTGCTCTTCACAGATAATTGGAAGATGTGCTACCACCTCTGGAGGCTCCACATCTTCTGCAATAACTATTAGTTTGCTAATTCCTCTCTCAATTGCCTTTGTGGCTTCGTTTGTTCCTTTTCTGACCTTGCCGCTTTGCGATGCGACTCTGACTGCCTCAAGTATTGGATTTACCAAGTCAGCTGGAGTCTCGAATTTTACGTAGTAAGCCTTAGCCAATTATATCACCCATAGGGATCATTTCCATTCCTTGAGTTCTTTAACATCGCCTTATTAGTGTTATCTGTCCAGAATTGAGTTTACTTTTTTGGTATATTTTGACATAAGTGCGCCAAGTTTTTCCTCAGAATCTGCCTCCGCATATATTCTTGCGATTGGCTCAGTACCGCTTGGCCGAATCATTATCCAGTTTTTCTCATCAAAGATAAGCTTGATTCCATCCATTGCGTCGTGGTTTTTGTGTTCCCTTTTTAGCTGCGCAATTATTTTTTCTGCCTCCTTTTTGGAACATTTGACTTTGTCCTTTGTTGTGTGCGATGGAGGCAATGACGACATTTCTTCGGATATGGTTTTGCCAGAGTCCGCGATGAGTGCCAAGACCAGTGCCAGAGTCATCGAGCCGTCTCTGACTTGGTTGTGCCTTCCGTACATAAA
The DNA here is from genome assembly GCA_035454985.1 of Candidatus Nitrosotenuis sp. Classification (GTDB taxonomy): domain Archaea; phylum Thermoproteota; class Nitrososphaeria; order Nitrososphaerales; family Nitrosopumilaceae; genus Nitrosotenuis. The sequence goes on along the minus strand of DATIGB010000099.1, from coordinate 6,577 downwards.
ACCCCCATTTTCCTCAAAACCGACTAGCGCTTTTTCCGGAACCATTCTTCTTGACACCTCAACGCTTCCGACCTTTGTCCTGATCACCTTTGATTTTGTTTTGGAAGCTATCGCTTCTATGACTGAGCTTGAATTAAGACATGTTACAATTTTTGATTTTGGGTTTTTCTTCAAAAGATAATTTACCAAGAGTAGTGCGGATTTGTCGCCACTGAGAATTCTTCCCTTGTTGTCGCAAAATATGCTCCTGTCCCCATCGCCATCAAACGCTACGCCCAAATCCGCTTTTTTTTCTATAACAGTCTTTGATAGTTTTTGCAGGTTGCTTGGCGTTGGCTCTGAACCTCTTCCCGAGAACTGCCCGTCAATTTTTTCGTTAATTAGAAAAGTTGTGCAGCCAAGCTCTTTGCAGAGGATCGGTGCCGCTACTGCTTGGGCCCCGTTTCCAAGATCCAGCGCAACTCTGAATTTTTTTGATTTGATTTTACTTGCGTTTACTTGGGACCTTATTCCATCAAGATACGTCCTAATCACTCTTGACTCGGTTTGAGTTTTGCCAAATTTTTTGGGGTTTTTTATCCATTTTTTGCCAAAGTAAATGTCTTCTATGATTAATTCGTCCTCCCGTGAAATTTCTACGCCGTCTTTTGCAGCCGGTTTTAGGCCATTATACTGAGGGGGGTTGTGTGATGCGGTTATCATTATCCCACCCGAATACCCGAGCACCCTTGTGGCATATTCGAGGGCGGGAGTTGGAACAAGGCCTGCCAGCTTGCAGTCAAGGCCGCAATAGTTTATCGCAGAACACACAACTTTTGCAACAAGCGGGCTGGAGTCACGGCCGTCATAGCCAACAAGAATTGGGCCTTTTTTGAAATAAGTTGCAATTGATGAAACTATGTCGGCGATAAATTCCAGGCTGAGCTCATCTGGGAAAACTCCGCGGATTCCGTTTGTTCCAAACAATTTTGCCATTTGTCTCTTCTTTTTATGAGCTAGATTTGTGCCTTTCAGGCTTGCGGTTTGTGTTCAATGGTGCGATTTTTTGTTATGATTCTAGTAATCCCCACTATTGCGATTGCGCCAAGCAGGAACGGGATCCAGTCGTATCCTTGAAAGGATACCATTCTGTTGATTACCGGTATGAGCAGCGGAAAGGAAGCCCTGCCGCCTAACAATATGTCAAATGAAACATGCGCCAGGACGGCTGAAAAGCAAATCGCCCCAAGCACGTAGTCTTTTTTTCCCACAAGCAGCATCATCAGTGGCACTGAGATTACCCCAAACAGTATGGAATGAGCCATGTGTGAAACCGCTTCCAGGTTTAGAAACTGAACCAGATGATCCGCGTCCAGCATAATCGGAAATATTGCCGCAATTGCAACATACCGAATGCGGGTACTGGCAACTCCCACCATCAGGCCAAAGACCGCATGACCCACGATGTGCTGGACGGAGATTCTGCTCACTTCCAATGGGCTTCCAATCAGATATGGCTTGGGCATGAATTGCTCAAATATTGGGAATATTCCAAGTACTGAAAACGCAGCGGCAAGCGATGTGTAAAGGATTATTGATTTTATGATAAATCTGAGAGATTCCAACTAGGACTGTTTTTATCAACACATAATTTTTATCAATTGCTTTCTGTTTGAATTTGCCACTTGAGATGATTTTTGCTCATCAGTAGGGATTTTGGTTGCAATGGTAACCAATAAGTTTGTGTAAAATTTGAGCATCAATGCGGAAGTCGCCCAGCCCGGTCAAAGGCGTAAGGTTTAGGCCCTTATCTCTTAGGGGTTCGTGGGTTCAAATCCCACCTTCCGCACCATAAACTCTTTTTGCAAAAAACACCCAAAATCAGACTAGAGAATTAATAAGGTCAATCCATGATACAATTTTGTGAAAAAGATCCGAATAGGCATTACAGTTGTTGGAAAGGACAACGAGGGAATCGTTGCATCATTTACCAGTTTCATATTTCAAAGAGACGGCAACATTGAGCGGGTGAATCAAAACGTCATAAAGGGACTTTTTGGAATGCACCTCGAGGCGTCGTTCTCAAAAGAAATCGACATCAAAAAGTTCGACAAGGAACTGCAAGACCTTGGAAAAAAGCTCAAAATGGAGGTAAGCATATACCATGAGATTAATTCGCACAAGAACATTGCACTGTTCGTTACAAAGGAGCCGCACTGCCTGGAGGCACTGCTAAATGCAAATGCCAAGGGCCAGATAAAGGGCAGAATCAGCGTCATAGTCGGAACTGAGAGAACGCTTGAACCCATGGCAAAGAAGGCAAAGATTCCGTTTGTGATGATCGAGGAAAAGGATCAGATTGAGGCAGAAAACAGGCTAATCGAGATTGCAAAACAATACGACATTGATCTTGTTGTACTTGCACGCTATATGAGAATCATGACACCAAACTTTGTTTGGAGGTACCCGCACAGAATAATCAACATACATCCGTCGTTGCTACCTGCGTTCCCTGGCGCCTTTGCTTATGCGCAGGCATTTGAGAGGGGAACAAAAATCGTCGGCGTCACTGCCCATTATGTCACAGAGGAGCTTGACCAAGGTCCAATCATCTTCCAAGACTCCTTTAAGGTAGGTCCAAAAGACACTCTAGAATCCATAAGGCAAAAAGGACAAAGGCTTGAAGCAGACACCTTGCTCAAAGCAGTAAAGATGCACCTTGAAGGAAAGCTTGAGGTCAATTGGAGAAAAGTGTATACAAAGTGACGGACGTACAAGACAACTTTGACCCATACCTTAGAAAAATAATCAGGGCAGGAAAACAAGTTGCCATAATTCCCGTAGGCTCCCTTGAGCAGCACGGCCCACACTTGCCAGTGTCGACTGATTCTGACATAGTTACGGAGGTCGCAAAAAGGGTGGCAAAAAAATGCAATTTCTTGCTTTTGCCAACAATAACGTACGGTGTTTCTTTTGAACATGCCCCGTTTTTCAATCTTAGCGTAACTGGGACGACTCTGCAAAATCAGCTGGTGGACATTTGCAACTCGCTTGTAGAAAATAAGGTAAGGAAGATAATAATCCTAAACGGCCACCACGGAAACCAAAAGGCAATATCCAAAGTCGCAGGCAAAATATCAACTGGCGGGAGCAAGGTTTTCGTGATTTCGTATTGGCACCACATGAGCCAGGAGTTTGATCATGCAGGATTTGTGGAAACCTCGCTTATGCTTGCGATATCAAACAAAGTCAGGATGGGCCTTGCAAGAAAGGGGCTGGTCGTAGACAAGATGCCGCCAAGACAAAAGTCAAAGATAACAAAGCTTGCATCCACGCACTTTATCAAGGCAACAAAGACTGGCGTTTGGGGAGATCCCACAAAGGCTACAAAAAAAGACGGCATTGCCATCATGTCCGAAATTGTGAGGAATATCGCCAAAAAAGTCTCAAAGTTGCCTTAGTGATTAAAACTCATACACCAATGAAATTTTAATATATTACCTCGTTAGGAGAGCCAATAAGTGAATTAAATGTCAGTCGACATGGCAGTAAAAGTACTGGACGAGAGCATCGATAAGGTAGTTTTAATCAAACTCAAAGGCGGCAAGACCATCAGAGGCAATCTCCGAGGTTTTGACCAACACATGAACCTGCTACTTGACAATTCAGAGGAGATCCCTGCTGACGGTCAAGCAAAAAGCATTGGAACCATTGTTGTGAGAGGGGACAACGTAGTTATGATTTCCCCACCACCTGCGTGATGATGTATGACTAGAGGAACTCCTTCGATGGGGTTGATGACAAGAAAGCATCCCCATATACGATGTAGAAGATGTGGAAAGAACTCCTATCACAAGCGTCAGCACAGATGCTCAAGTTGTGGTTTTCCAGATGCAAGAATTCGCAAGTACTCTTGGATCAAATGGTACGCGTAGATGCAAGAAATTGCTCTAGTTATTAGTTCCATTGCAGGTGCATGCACCGCAGCAACAGTCAACAAATTTCCAAGAAACAAAATTTCTCTTTTGGGCGCAAATTCCCACATTAAAAGTCAGATTGAAACCCTACGAATAGAAAAAGACATTCTAACAAAAACCATATCAAGGCTATACCAGGACAGCTCGGATTTAACCAAGGTTCAGCGAGACAAGCTGCTCTCAAGGTATCAGCACCAGCTTGGAATTATTCTGGCCAAAATTGAAAAGCTAGAAACTGCAAGCAAGTATCCCGACCTTGGCCCTATCGGGGACGGCCTGATCACCCTAATGGACCAAAAGCTTTCCGCACTTGACAGAAGACTGACTGAGATATCATCAAAGATTTCTGTTGCAAACGTGCACGTGGAAAAGCCGGAGACCCGAAAAGAAGAGATCAAAGCAGAGACAAAGCCAGTCGAGGCAAAACCAGTCGAAATGCCAGTAATTCAAAAACAGGAGATCACAACATCACCTACAGTTGAGGAACTAATCCGGTCATTTGCCAAACCGACTAAGAGACTGGAGATCACAACACTGACAGAGATCCCAAGAAACTTTACCGTTGCCCCACCACTAATCACGCCCGAAATTGAGATCCCAGTACAGCCGGAAATCATCCCACAGACAATACAGTCCGAACCAAGGCATGAGATCATCCAAGAGCCAGTCCAGAAACCAGAGCAAAGACAGGTAGTTGAACCAATTGACATTGAAAAGAAAGTGAGAGATGAGCCACCAAAGCTTGAATTCAAAGAAGAGGAGAAAAAGAAAAAGCCTGCTGTCAACATACCATACCCAGATGAAGTCGAAGATGATGAGGACGACTTGGATTCCATCAAACGCGAAATAATGAAAACGCTATCAAAGTTAGAGCAAGCTGAGGTAGAATAATTGTCATTTGATGATGCCATTTCGGCATTGTCTAAAGATGCATTAAGATTTGTGAAAAACAACTCGGTTCTTGGGCTCGGCAGCGGAAGGGCTGCAACTGCATTCGTAAAAGAGCTTGGGAATTACGTCAAAGAAAAAGGCATTTCAGTAAAGGCAGTTCCCACTTCGCTACAGATCAAGCTTGTTGCGGAGCAGAGCGGAATTCATATCATAAGTGCAGATCAAATCAACAAAATTGATGCGGTGTTTGATGGGGCAGACCAGATCGATTGCCAGAAAAATCTGATCAAGGGAGGAGGTGGCGCATTGCTGCGAGAAAATATTTTGATTTCTTCTGCAAAGCAAGTAGTAATCATGGCAGATTCGACAAAATTTGTAAAATACTTTAACAGGACTGTTCCAGTCGAGGTCCATCCGTTCGCAAGGAGCACTGTAAAAAAATTTATTGAAAAACTTGGTGGCAAGCCAGCCCTTCGGACAATAGACAGGGGATATCCGTTCATTACGGAAAATGGCAACATCATCTATGATTGCGATTTCGGCATAATCAAGGCGCCAAGGCCGCTTGCCCAGAAAATAAAGCAGATTCCGGGAGTGATAGAAGTTGGAATCTTCACCAGAAAACCAGACGTAATATACAAGGCAAAAGAAAGCGGAAAATTCGATATTCTATCCTAGGCTTCGTCTCACTAGTTTCCCATATCCTGGCTTGCCAACAACCTGCATGTTTTCCGTGACAAGGTTTCCCCTAACCAGCGTAGTCTGGGGCCAGCCCTTCAGATTCCATCCCTCATATACAATGTAATCCGAAAACGCGCCAAAGAAATCGGCGCTTACCTTTTGCTCTTTTTTTAGATCTATTAGCGTAATGTCCGCATCTGAATCCTTTTGGAGCGAGCCCTTTTGTGGAAACATTCCAAAAATTTTTGCGGCGTTTGTGCTGCTCAGCTCAACCAATTGAGCAAGGTTGATTCTGTTTTTGTTTACGCCCTCAGATAACAAAATCGGAAGCAGCGTACCGATTCCCGGAAACCCCGCCAGAGACGACCAGACATCATCTCTGACTTTTAGATTCAGACGATTTGCAACGTGATCCGTTCCGATTGTGTTTATTTGCTTTTTAGAAATCGCAGACCAGATTTTTTCCTTGTCTGATGAGGTTCGAATTGGAGGCATCACCTTTGCCAGATATCCAGACTGTTGTTCATAGGACAGTGTCAGGTAATGCGGGCATGTCTCGACAAAAACTTTGGTCCCCTTTTCCCGTTCTTGCTCAATAGCATCCAGCGCAACAGATGAGCCTATGTGCACAAAGTAGATGGTGGTTCCGTAGTCCCTTGCAATCTCGCAAACCTTTTTGATGCTTTTTGCTTCCGAGTCAGGGGGCCTGCTCTCGGACCAGGCGGATAATCCGTCCTTGTGGTTTTCTTTTGCCTTTTTTATTCCGCATTCGCACATTTGATAGTCTTCTGCATGTACAAGGACTGGACTGTGAAGATATGCGGCATTTGACAATACCTTTCGTATTGTGTCGGTTTCTAATTGCACGTGAGATTCGAACAACTCTGACGAGCCAGGATCCATATCCATGTAGACATGCCCAACCTCGCCGCCAAGATTCATGTACAGTTTGAATGACGCGATTCCATTTTCTGCAATGTACTTCATTTCGTCTGCCTGACTGGCGTCAAATATTGTCGCGTGTATTGAATAATCCACATAATGCGACG
>DATIGB010000098.1:0-4986 GCA_035454985.1 Candidatus Nitrosotenuis sp. | reverse complement strand
TTCACAATTGTAGACTGCGTGATTTTTAGCTAACCACTAATCAATACTCAATCAATGATACCGTTGATAAAGAATACAAACCATACTGGAATCATGAAAGCAAAATTCAAAACATCCTGCGTCGAATGCGGAGATCAGATCTCACCGGGCAAAGAGATAGCTAAAAACGGATCAGGCACTTGGGTTCACAAGCACTGTGCACCAGAAGCACTAGAATTTGCCTAAATTTTTTCTAAACAGCTAAATCAATTTATTAGATGATTTGGTAAACAATACAGCTTGATTGAGAATGAGAACACCTGGGCAAACGCAATAAAAAACAACACAATTGACGAATTTCATAAAAAATTTGATCATGCGCTGGAATCGTTCCAAAAAGATCTGGGAAAAACCTACCCAATGATAATTGGGGGAAAGGAAATATTTTCGGATGATCTTTTTGAGATAAAATCGCCATCTGATACAAAAATCATCCTTGGAAAATTCCCCCTGGCTACAAAGGGGGAGACAAAAAAGGCAATTGAGTCAGCACATGAAGCTTTTCCCAAGTGGAGCCAAACCCCGTACCAAGAGCGCGTTTCCATATTTCGAGATGTGGCAGGCCAGTTTTCGGCACAAAAATTCACGCTTGCTGCAATAGTAAGCATGGAAAATGGCAAAAACAGAACTGAAGCGATGGGAGAAATTGATGAAACAATAGACTTTCTTAGGTTTTATGCAGAACAACTAGAAGCAAATTATGGGTTTATCAAGCCTACAAAGAACGCAAATCCAAAAGAAAGGACACAGAGTGTCTTAAAGCCATATGGAGTTTGGGGAATAATCTCTCCATTTAATTTTCCATCGGCCATCGCAATTGGAATGAGTAGTGGCGCACTGATCACAGGAAACACGGTAGTACTAAAGCCAGCAAGCGACACACCAATATCCGCATTTCAGTTTGTCAGCGCAATTTATAAAAAAATCCCGCCTGCCGCAATAAATCTAGTCACAGGAAAGGGTGGAATAGTGGGACAGGAAATAGTTGAAAGCCATCTAGTTAACGGAATTGCATTTACAGGATCAAAAGAAGTAGGGATATCTGGGTTTAGAACATTTACACGCGAATCCCCAAAACCATTCATCTCGGAAATGGGAGGCAAAAATCCCGTCATAGTAACAGAGTCGGCTGATTTGGAAAAGGCAACAGATGGTGTCCTGCGGGCCGCATTTGGTTATGGTGGGCAAAAATGTAGTGCATGTTCTCGAGTATACGTGCAGAAAAACATCGCACCTCAATTTACAGAAAAACTTGTCAACAAAGTAAGGGAGCTAAAAATTGGAAAGCCATGGGAAAAGGATGTCTATCTGGGACCAATCATAAACGATGCAGCACAAAAAAAATTCGAAAAAGCCGTGGAGATTGCAAAGAAGGATGGAAAAATAGTGTATGGCGGCGGGATTCTAAAAGATGGAATATACCAAAATGGCTACTATGTCCAGCCTACAATTGTAACAAATTTGCCGCTGAATCACCAGCTAGTAAAAGAAGAATTGTTTCTACCGTTTTTGTGCGTTGAAGAATTTGAAAACTTTGATGACGCAATAAAGCAGGCAAACGAGTCGGAATACGGACTAACTGCAGGTATATTCAGCCAGGACAAAAAGCAAATTGACGAGTTTTTCTCAAAAATTGAGGCAGGCGTAACATATGCAAACAGGGCAGCCTCTGCAACCACTGGAGCCATGGTCCAAGCTCAGCCCTTTGTTGGATGGAAAAATTCTGGAATTTCAGGAAAGGGAGCTGGCGGGCAATACTATCTGATGCAGTTTTTGCGAGAGCAAACCCAGACGATCTGTAACGAACAGTAAAACCAATTTTTAAAATTAAACTTGGTATTTTTATAGTGAATCGCGTAAGCGATTTTGTGATGGTATTTATCAGATGAATTTTGAAATTTCAGAAAAACAAAAAAACTTTCTAAACAAAGTAGACCGTGTCTGCAGGTCGATTCGGGAAAGTGAAGAAAAATCATACATTCAAGAAAAGTTAAACGATAAAGTAATTCCAGAATTTGTTAAAATAGGAATGCTTGGATGCCCAATATCAACAAAATACGGCGGCTTGGGATATGACATTCTTACATATGCTATGGCTCTTGAGCGAATAGGACAGGAAGGAAATTCGTTACGGACATTCTTTTCTGCACATGTTTCAATTGGCCAAATGGTCTTGCAGTCATGGGCAAACGATGAGCAGAAAAAAGAATACTTGCCAAAAACCACTTCTGGCAAGTCCATAATGGGATTTGCGCTTACAGAACCTGCGGCAGGCAGCGATCCAGCATCAATGCAGACTAGATTTGAGGAATCGGGAGAAAATTTCATCCTGAAGGGGAAAAAACACTGGGTAGGAAACGGAACATTTGCAAAACTAATCACAACGTTTGCAAAGGATAGCGATGGAAAAATTTCCGCGTTTTTGGTAGATACTGATTCAAAAGGATTCAAGGCAAAGGAGATGAAAAACAAAATGGGGCTGTTGACGGTAAAGAACGCTGAGATTACCTTGGATGACTGTGTTGTCCCAAAAAAGAACCTGCTTGGGATACGGGGGCAGGGTCTAAGCATAGCATACAGCACATTGATTGACGGCAGACTGAGTGTTGCCTCAGGAGCAGTGGGAGTAATGAAAGACTGCCTTGAAGAATCAGTCTCATATTCAAAGTCAAGAAAGCAGCACGGAACAGAGCTTGCAAAAAAGCAACTAATCCAAGAACACATTGCAAAAATTGCGATAAACATGGAAAGCTCAAAGTGGCTTGTGTACAGGACGGCGCACGCAAGGCAAAAGCTGCATGACTATGCTGAAAAATTCAAGGGGAAAACAGATCGATGGCAGTTAAATCTAAACAGAGACAACAAGCAATATTCCGAGCTGCGAGCAGAGGCAGACAACCTCACCTCAATTGCCAAATTTCACGCAAGTAATTCAGCCTTTGACTCTGCAAACAGGGCTGTGCAGATTTTCGGCTCAGAAGGATACAAAAAGACAACCCGGGTTGCTAAGCATTTTCTTGACTCTCGGGCAATCATAATATACGAAGGAGCAAACGAGGTACTTGAGCTAAAAATAGCGGCTCATATTCTTGGCGATAAATATAGAGCCTACTGAGATTTGCAAGCCTGATGCATTATAGAAATTCCTTCATTGATTTGTTCTTCGTTAATTATGAGGGGAGGAATAATTCTGATTGCCTTTTGACCTGCACCAAGCATTAACAAGCCGTTTTTGAACAAATTGTTCAAAACAGTATCGCGTCTTTCCTTTGTCTCGCATTCTACTCCTATCATCAAACCAATTCCCCTGACATCGATTATGCCATGTTTCCCAACAATTTCGGCAATACCGTTTTTTAGAATCTGTCCCATTCTTGTAGCGTTTTCCAAAAGCTTTTCCTGATTTATTACGTCAATTGTCTTTGCGCCAACTGCCATGTCTATTCTGGCTCCTCCGCCCCACGTGCTTGATATTGCTCCCTTTTCAGTTGGCTCTAGTTTTTTGTCAAACGCAGTAGCGCCAACCTGCAGTGCCTTTGCTGCACTCATGATGTCTGGCTTGACATTATAGTGCTCAAAGGCCCACCATTTCCCCGTGTGACCTAGACCAGACTGTACCTCATCTAGGATTAGTGGTACACCATACTTGTCTGCAAAACTGCGAAGATTCTTGATAAACTGCTTGCTTGCAATGGAATATCCGCCCTCGCCTTGAATGATTTCACTTAGGATAAAGGCAACTTTGTTTTCCTTTAGCAGCTTTTCAGCATATTCAATTTCAGGATCATCATCCGTTGTGCAAAACTTTATTCTCAAAACGGGAAGTTCTGGGTAATTGAATTTTTGAACTGGCCTGCTTGAGGTGAAGGTCAGGGCTCCAAGAGTTCTGCCGTGGAATGCGTTTTTGCATGAAATTCCTGGAAGAGGCCCCATTTTTCTGTAGGCGATTTTTATTGCATTTTCCACTGCCTCTGCTCCGCTGTTTATGAAAAAAGCTTTAAAGTTCTCAGGAATTATGCCTGTAATTTTTTGGGCAAGTGCCGCATGTTCTTCTGAGTAAAAGTCCTGACCTGCAATCTTGTGCATGCCGCAATTAGAATACTGTTTTAGAACGTGCAAAATTTCAGGATGTGAATATCCCAAGGGGCAAGATCCTACGTTTGATGTAAAATCCAAAAACTCGTTTCCATCCACATCCTCTATTGTGCATCCATGTCCGTCCTTTATGACAAGTGGATACACAAATGTAGAATCGTACGTATGATCCCTCATTATGCTGATAATTTTAGAAGCGTTTGGACCAGGAAGTGGAGTCTTGATATTACTCATGTACTGTTGTATGGCGTTACAAAATAAAAATGAGCTTATCAGAGTCTGCTTTCAATTTGTTTTCTGATAAACTTTGAAATTTCAGTTTTTTTCTTCCTTCCGGAGCTAATCACTTTTCTAGAACTGTCTATTATGAAAACTTCGTTATACTGAGGATCTTTTTGATATTTGGCGCCTATGTCGTTTGCAACTATGATGTCTGCATTTGACTCTCGGAGCTTTTTTCTTGCATACTCAATGAGCGACTTTCTTGAAATGTCTGTTTCTGCCTTGAATCCAACAAGAAAAACATCCGGTTGTATCTTCTTGATATGATCTATGATTTTCGGGGCTTTTTGTAATTTTATCATCAAGACCTCATTTGTGCTCTTTATTTTTGATTTTGATTTTTGTGTGGTGTAGTCAGCTGCCGCAGCAGAAAGAATAACAATGTCAAATTTTCTGTCCTTCATTTCCTTTTTTACAACACCAAACATTTCGTTTACGGTTTTGACACGGATGATTTTGGCCCCTTTTGGAGGCTCCTCGCTTCCAGGGCCATACACAAATGTGACTGCTGCACCTGCTGAGACGAGCTGAGATGCAAGTAAAACACCTGTTTTTCCCGTGCTTTGGTTT
>DATIGB010000097.1:0-2791 GCA_035454985.1 Candidatus Nitrosotenuis sp. | reverse complement strand
TACGTTCCCTCAAACCCCTTCGGGATTGCCTTAAACAGCAACACGGAGTTTGATGTACTGTAAATTGAAAATCCGATCACCACCAGGCACATCGAGGCAGCAGCCACCACCAGCAGTCCCGAACCGATAAACAGTGCCACCACAAAGCCAGCAATTACAACTCCAGCAATTCTTGGCGCATACGCTATCATTGTAGATCTTTCCTCGCCAATACTCGCGATTATTTTTGGGGCCAAAAAGAAAAACCCAGCCATAGTTCCAGTCTGTATCAGATACAGCGAGAAAACAGTCGAGTCGGAAAGCCCAAAGCTTTTCAAAAACGGGGTCAACGCAGTAAAATAGATGTTGCTTCCAAAGTAAAACAAAAAGTTCGTTAAAAACAGAAACCCAATCTCATGAGATACCCTTCCCTTGAAGAGCGATATGATGTGTTTATAGTCATACAGTTCTGGAATTTTTGGGAAGAAGAGGTGGTGGTGCATGCGAAAATTGCTAAAGATGTGCTGCATCCCATGCATGGACTGCACAAGCGTATTTCGCTCAATGTGAAAGTGAGTTTTGGATATTTGCAGGCTGATTGCAATCGATACGGCAGTAGCTAATGCGCAGATCATAAAATATTGCCGTGTATCAAAATAAAAGCTCCAGGCAGCGCCAATCACCATGGCGGCAAGACTTCCAAGTGTGGACAGTATCGAAGTCCTTGCAAAAAGTTTGCTCCACTGGTTGTTGGGACTTGTTTCCATCACAAGCATCTGTGTTACTGGGCTTCTCGCAGTAAGGAAGAATCCAGACAGCGGCGAAATGATGTAGATTGGCTCAATTTTTGTTGTATTGTACAGCCACAGACAGCAAAACAGAATTATTGAAAAAGACGTCAGCAAAACGGCCTTCTTTGCATGGTATTTGTCCAGGATTTTTCCCCAAAAGAGCGACCCAAGAGCTGCGGCACCATAGTGAATTGCAATCATGACTGAAACTTCGCCTATGTCGCCGCCAAGCCGTATGACAAACAAAGGGATTACAGTGTGTAGCCCCTCAGCTGCAATGTTGCTTGGAAGTATGAACCCCAGCCACTTTTTGTTTACGGATTCCACAAAATACGACTATGAGTCGCATTAATCTACAATGAATTAAAAAATTGTGTACAGATTTGTCGAATTGTTTATGAAGTTATTGAGCTCCCATATCCATACTCTCACTCAAGTTGATTGTGTGAGATTGGGGTTTCGGTTTGCTTGTGTCGTTTGTAGAGTCGACTGGAGCCGCGTTTTCTTCCACTGGCGGTTGGGTTTCGGTTTCCTTTGGATATTTGGCCATGTGTTCGTCCATCATCTTTGTCAAGTCATCGTGTGATGGATCATGGTTTGCTACCCACCCCCAAGCTGAAAGGGTTTGGAAACTTGATTCTTTTACACATGCAGGATTCCAGTTGCTTGCCTTAAACACAAGTTTGTGTCCCTCGCTGCACTGGATTTGATGTGGATCTACTCCCATTGACAGTTGCTTTAGTGGGGAATCGACATGAGATTCTGTTGGTGTTGCTTCCATGGTGGCCGAAGAGGTAGCAGTCATTTCCTCGTTCATTGCCTTATCAGCAGAACTATCGGCAGTTGCCTCGTCGGTAGTGCCACCGGCCGTCTCCTCGCTCATTGTCGCATCAGATGAGCTATCGGCAGTTGCCTCGTCGGTAGTGCCACCGGCCATCTCTTCTGCAAATACTGGTTCGGACAGCACTGCGATCATAGATATTGTGAGTGCCAGCATGAAAAATAATGCAAATTTACGCATTGTTTGACATGCTTTGACTTGGCATTTAACTTTTTTCAAACGTACTGAATATGACTGGTTTGTGTTGTACAAATATGATGAAAAGCAATTCTGAGACATTCGGCATTGAAAGCGGGCATGGAAAAGAGGTAATAGAATGGATTAATGAGGAAGCAAGGAAGAACGATCTAAATCTCGAGGCCAGAACGTACAACTACGAGGTTACTACCCAGAACTTTGGCTCCTTTGAGCTGTTTTCGTGGGTTGGAGACATACAGACTGCAAGAAAGCTCATAGTCAAGGCAAGCAAGCGCTTTAAGGTCAAGGTGATCGAGGGAGGATACAAAACGAAAGAACGCATACTTAAGATGAGTAAGCAGGATTACGCAATGGTCAGAAGGGGAGACAAGGTAATTGGCCATATCGCATTCACAGCGCCAATACTTGGAGGACAGTGGCAGGTTACAAAAGAGGAATTACGGTAAACCACAACACAAATAATCAATTAGCAAAAAAAATCATCATGCGGATAGGGTTGGTCGGAACAGGATTGCTTGGCAATGCAGTTGGCCTTCGCATTTTAAAATCAGGATATGATCTCACAGCATTCAACAGGACAAAAACAAAGACCAGGCAACTGCAAGAAAACGGCGCAAAAATAGTCGACACCCCAAAAGAGGTTGCAGAGAATTCAGACATAGTTTTCACAGTAGTGAAAAATGCAGACGTCGTAAGAAGAATATCGTTTGGAGATAGCTGCATATCGTGCGGAAGGCATGACGGTTTGGTAGTTGCAGACATGAGCACCATAAACCCAATCGCATCAAAAGAGATAGCAGGCGAATTTGCAAAGAAAGGAATTGTAATGCTAGACACCCCAGTCATGGGAGGGCCAAATGCGGCAATAAACGGAGAACTTGTAATGATGGTTGGCGGAAACATTGACGCGTTTGAAAAGCACAGAAAGATTTTCGATGTAATTGCAAACAAGGTATTTTATCTTAGATCGGAAGAGCACACG
>DATIGB010000096.1:0-2671 GCA_035454985.1 Candidatus Nitrosotenuis sp. | reverse complement strand
GTAGAAAGATTCCAAAGTACGATAGCTGATCGAAGATCGAAAAAGCGTCAAGCATTATTGGACTTTTTGCGCCTCAACTAAATTAGTTTGCAGATGGGAATTATGCTGCAATGAGACGGTAATTGTGTAATTTTCACCGTTTTTGATCTCATTATACAAAATACTAGACAAAAGGTCCAATATCCTTAAATTTTATGAGCCCTATATTATACCCATGAGTGCCAAGATGTGGAAATGTTATAGATGCAACTTGACATTCAAAGAAGAGTCGGCGGCGGATTTGCACAAGGATCTGTCAACTCACAGCATATCTTCCGTAAATACAATTGAGATTTAAAATCAATTTTCACCTTTTCTAGCCAAGGGTAATTTTTAGAGAAAACATGGTGCAGAGGGTGGGATTTGAACCCACGAACCCCTAAAGGAAGGGATTTCTTATTTTTGATCTTGAGTCCCTCTCGGTTGGCCGGGCTTCGATACCTCTGCAAATGCATTTTTCAAATCTGAGTATATAACTGATATAGTGACAAAACGCGCAAATTTTTCGCCATCAGTATAGGATTTATAGAATTTTTTGCCCATTTTTCAAGAAACTAAAAAGCTTATAATTGGTTTATTTCAGATTTATTTTGTGGTAACAACAGTAGAAGCAAAAAACATGAGAAACAAAATCGACATAGAAGGAACTGTCGAAAGAATGGAAGAACCTCGCACAGTTAATCTCAAAATGGGCGGAACCACAGAGGTCTGCAATGCATTTCTAGTCGACTCCGCAGGAGAAATCAAGCTCACCCTTTGGGGAGATGAGATCACCAAGGTAAAGAACGGCTCTAAGATCCTAATCAAAAATGGATACACAAACACATTCAAAAATGAAGTTTCTCTTGGAAAAGGAAAGTACGGCGAACTAATAGTAAAAGAATATTAGACAAAATTAGAAGAACGGTTTTTTCTATAATCAACTATAGCTATTATTATTCCAATTATGGTAGTTACAATTCCAGCAATAAAAAAAGAACCAGAAGCGGCAAGGGGAAGGAGGGATTTGCCAAGCTGGGAGTTCGGATTGATTACTGATTTTGAGTCATCGGGGTTTTTTGTAAACATCATCACCAATGTGACTGCTTTGTCGCCCTTGTTTTCGACGTTAAAATTGTAAACATCAGGTTTTGTTATGTCTAGCGTTTCAAAAAACACCGGCTGAATTGATTCGAATTTACCAAAATCGTCGCCATAAATGTTTGAAATTGAGATAGAAACATCATCACCCATTTGCGGATCCATCATCTGAATCCCCCACAGGAGCGTTTTTGTCCCGTCTGACGCATCAAATGAAAAGAACGCAGTTTCTCCAGGCTGGATTTGTGTTTTGTCAGACACTTGATCAAATGCGTCTTTTAACACATCTGGAAGCAGAAACTCATCACCAGACATGTCAGAGCTTTGAAGTATTGAGATTGCAATGGAAAATGAAATAACAAGCATTGCGACGCCAGCAAGCGAAATTATAATTCCTCTTTTCTTCATGTGCAATTCCAAGTCAGATCACGGTTTTATAATGCATGCATAGAGGCCGGTAACAGAATTAACGTCTTGATTTTGTCTTGGTCGGCCTATTTGTTTTCTTGGCGGCGGATAATTTTTTCCTCATGGCTTTTTTGGCCACAATTTTCTTCCTTAATGCAGTTTTTTTCTTTGCAGCCCTCTTTTTCAGAGATGTCTTTCTTTTAGCTGCTGCCATTCGTTTAGCTGCTGCCAATCTTTTTGCCAGCATCCTTCTTCTTGCAATTTGCTCTCTAAGCTTTTTGGATACTACGTCCAGGACTTTACCGACGCTTTGCTCCTTTTTGACCGCAGTCTCCACGCGCTTTCTGAGTCGCTCAGAATCTATCTTACTTGTTTTTATCTGGTTTAGTAACAATGGCTTTGATTTTGTCTGTTTTTGGATCTGATGTGATGTTCGAGATTTTGATTTTATGAAGCCCTCAATTACACCGACTAGATTTTCTGCTGCCTCCTGTCTTTGCTTCGTTTCTGCCTCCAACTCCTGGATTTTCTGGATAATCTGGGCAAGTCGTTCTGCAGCTATTTGTTTTGCGCCATCGGTTTCAGCATTTTGCAGATCGGTTTCAGCCTGATCTTTTGCAGCAACTTCTTGAGTCATACGTTCTTGCGCTGCAGCGGCAAGCCTCTCAAGGCTTTCCTTTCTTGCCAGAACATGACTAAATTCGGCATTAATTTCTCCCAGTTTGCCCTTAGAATCCTCCAATCGGCGTTCAATGGATGTCAGTCCAGATGACGATCGCCTCCCCAGCGAAACTGCTGCTTTTAGCATTTTTTCTTGCAGTCTTCGCTGCTTTGCGGCATCTAGCTTTTCCTGTTTTAGTTTTTGTGCCAATTTATCTAATGAAGCCAATGAGACTAGTCGCATATGATTATCGATAAGGTATTACTATAATCAGTATTTGACTTGTAAGTTAAGAATTTTAACACTCGATCAATGTTGTTTGGTTATTTTTCCAGATTAATTTAATTAATTTGCATTTGTTTTTGATCTTAATGGAGTTCCATCCATCACAAATACCAATTGTAAAAACATTTGTCGCAAAGGATGAAAAGGATGCATCCAATTTCGCATCCGAGATGGTAAGACTTGGTTTTGAAAATCAGA
>DATIGB010000095.1:0-2794 GCA_035454985.1 Candidatus Nitrosotenuis sp. | reverse complement strand
AACAGATCAGGATTTCAGGATTTAATGTGACCATACCGCATAAAATAGAGATGATGAAATACATTGACGAGTCAAGCGAGGAATGCAAAACCATCGGTGCCGTAAACACAGTTACAAATGAAAACGGAAGGCTCACCGGGCACAATACCGACATGGATGGCTTTTTGGAGCCAATCAAAAAGAGAAACATTACGATAAAAAACGAGGACGTCTTGCTTTTGGGCGCAGGCGGGGCTGCAAGGGCAATAGTAGCAGGATTTGCAAAGGAGGGAGCTCACAAAATAACAATTGCGAACAGGACAAGGGAAAAAGGGCAAGAACTGGTAGGATTTGCGACAAGGCTAGGAATGGAATCAAACGAAACGTCGTTGGACGAGGCAGGACAAAATGCCGGAAAGTACAGGTTCATAGTAAATGCCACCTCGGTCGGCCTAAAAAACGAGCCAAGCCCGATTTCAACCAATGCCATAAATTCACAGAACATAGTTTATGATATCGTGTACATGCCGATGAACACAGATTTTATTGCTCAGAGTAAGAAGAATTCAGCCGTGGTGATTTACGGATACGAGATGCTGCTTGGGCAGGCAGCCCTTGCATTTGAGATATGGCACAAGGTAAACGCACCGCGTGACGCAATGAAAAAAGTTTTGCTTGGGGGATTTTGATGCCGCAGGTAAAAGCAACAGTTCACGGCGCAATATCAATAGTAAATGCAATCGCCACAGGAAAGGGCGCAACACTTGGCATTGCGGCAAAGGTAGAGGCAACCATAAAGGCGTCTGAGGGGCACGGCATACAAATAGAAGTCGACAATCAAAATCTCAGCTCAAGGCTCATCAACAAGGTTGTAGAGTACACAGTCCCAAAAAAAGAACTTGAGAAAAACAAGATAGAGATTTTCCTAAAGTCAGAAATTCCGACAGGCTACGGGTTGAAGAGCTCAAGCGCAATTTCTTCGGTGGTGTCGCTTGCATGCAACAAGATGTTCAGATCCAAATTCAGCGACAGCCAGGTCTTGATTCCAGGAGTTGAGGCATCAATTGCCACAAAGGTCAGCATAACGGGAGCGTACGACGACGCATGCGCTTGTTATTTCGGTGGAACCGTAGTCACTGACAATTACAAGCGAAAGATAGTAAAAATTCAGAAAACCCCGACGAATCTTTTGGCAGTGGTGTTTGTGCCAAAATCACGCAAACGCGGAAACGTCAAGAACTTGAAAAACATCAAGGAGGTCTTCGAGAGGGCATGGGATTTTGCAAGGGACGGGGACTACTGGAACGCGATGGTACTAAACGGGCTTGCCACATCCACAATACTTAACTCGGATCCAAAAATAATCTCAGACCTAATAGGGGGCGGCGCACTTGGGGCGTCGGTGTCCGGAAACGGGCCGGCCATTGCAGCCATAGTAAAAAAGGACAAAGTCTCAAACATAGAAAAGGTATTCTCCAGGCTCGAAGGCAAGACGTTCGTTTCTGAAATAAACAACAAAAAGGCGGAGGCCCATGAACTGTAAGGTAGAAAAATCAAGGCTGAGCGGCGTAATTTCATGCCCCCCGAACAAAAGCTACACCCACAGGGCAATATTTCTGGCGTCCCTGGTAAACGGAAAAAGCATAATCAAAAATGCGCTACGATCAAGGGACACAAACGCCACCATCGAAATCTGCAAAAATCTCGGCGCAGAGATCCAGGAGGCTGGAAACAACCTCAAGGTAAAGGGAGTAGACAAGTTTGATGACGGAGATCTTACACTTGACGCATCAAACTCTGGGACAACAATAAGAATCGCCGCCGCAATTTCAGCAATGCGCAACGGAAAGACAGTCCTCACAGGAGACGAGAGCCTAAGAAAAAGGCCGATGAAACAATTAATGGATGCGCTAGAATCGCTAGGGGCAAAATGCGAGTCAAATGACGGCAGGCCGCCACTCACAGTCATTGGAAAGATCAAGGGCGGAGAAATCACAATCCCGGGAAACATTTCAAGCCAGTTCATATCCGCACTTTTCATCGTTGCCCCACTGACTGAAATTGGAGTCACAGTAAACATCAGTTCCGAGTTGGTCTCAAAGCCGTACCTTGATGCAACCATCTCAACTATGAAAAAATTCGGAGTTGAAGTCGAAGTCATAGAGCCATACAAAAAATACAGGATTGAGCCCCAGGAATACAAGCATGCAACAATAACAATTCCGTCTGATTTTTCAAGTGTTGCGTTGCTGTTATCTGCCGCCGTGTTGGTTGGCGACGGCTTTACAACCAAGATTTCGTTTGGCGATTTGGCACAGGGAGACGAGGCGATAATTGACATATTGGAAAAACTTGGAGTGAACATCTCACTGCACAACAACACAATCAAGGTAAAGGCGCCAGAAAAGCTGCTTGGCGGCAAATTCGACCTCTCAAACACGCCTGATCTGTTGCCTCCGCTTTCGATACTTGCGCTCAAGTCAGGATTCCCAATAGAACTGCACAATGTCAAGCATGCAAGATACAAGGAAACTGACAGAATTGCAATTCTTGCGCGCGAGCTTCAAAAGATTGGAATCAAGGTTACCGAAAAAGAAGACGGTTTGATCCTAGGCCCCCCAGACAAAGTCAGGGGAGCAAAACTAAATTCAGAAGACGACCACCGATTGTTCATGGCGTTCTGCATAGCCGGAATGTATGTGGGGGACTGCACAGTTTCCAATCCAGAGTCAGTCGATGTGTCCTACCCGAGCTTTATTTCTGACATGAATCAGGTCGGGGCAAAAATCACTACGCTATAAGGGTTATATGCTTC
>DATIGB010000094.1:0-3362 GCA_035454985.1 Candidatus Nitrosotenuis sp. | reverse complement strand
TCCAGAATGGGGAACTTTGGTAATTTTTTCAACTGCGCGAATTTCTCTTACCTGCTCAATCGGAACAGCATAGTCCTCCTTCTTGCCAGAGGGGCTGATCAAATTGAAGGATACTACCTGCAAGGAATCTGAAATTGTATGCGCCATCATATTAGATCACGATGAGTTCACTCATATGGATTATTTTTTAATTGGAAATATAGGGTGATGCATGTTTGATCCAATCATACAGTCTTCAATTAGATGGTGGGTTTGACAAAGTTCAGCACGTGTGTTGCTAAATAGTCAGACAGCAATGCATCCATCACATACATGACAACTGAGCCTATCACTATTAGCATTCCAATGTGATAGAAGACGGTCTTGTACAGTCCACCCTGTGCTACCTTGAGGGCCATCGCGCTGATGACAGATATCATTATAATCATTGCAGGCATCATCATTGCCATAAATTCCGGGTTTATCGGAGTTAATGTTAATGCGTCATTTGATATATCAACTGTTTTTACCATTTCATAAAATATTGCAGTTAGTTTGTTCATCAAGCCAAACACTGCCATCGTTAGTGCATGAAGTACTATTATGATGGTTTCAAATGTTTTAGACGTCTGTGCCCTTTTTGCCCTAAGCTCATTAATTTTCACTGTAATGTCTGATACATGGTTTCCTGCAAGGCCCATATTTCCTCCCTTGTCCATTGCGTATGACATCACTTCATTTCCATTTGCAATTATTTGGCTTCCAGTATCACGGGAGAATAGTTCGAAGCTGATTTTCTGATCGACTCTGTTTTTGATTCGGTTTTTAAATCGCTCGACGTGATGCTGAAGCGGTCCAAAGTCGCTTCTCAGCACTGCCTCAAGCGTGCTGCCAATTGAGCCAATGGTGGCATAAATTTCTCCAAAGTGATGAATGAATTCAGGATACCAATCGTTAAGATCCTTAATTCTTTTTTCAATTTTTCTTGCAATCATTCCTGGATATAGCAGGGGCGCAGCAGAAATACCTACAATTAGGCTTGTTGGCACAATATGGGTCATAAGGAGTACCATGCCAATTCCCATGCCAGCCCCCAGTGTTATGTATACTTTGAATCTGAATTTCATATCCTCCTCTCCCAGTTGATATCCCAATACATCACGCGGGAACATGATGTACATCATAAATACAAATGCACTCATGCTTACCGTAACTCCAACAAATGACAGCAACAGAATGTTTTCTGAGTTTGATTGTCCCATAAGCATGCTCATAATCGAGTTTGCCGATATCATAAATGCGGCAGTGGACATCAAGGTGTAAAACATTTCCAAGAACAGTTTTTGGTTTTCAAGTTTTCTCTCATAGACTATAACATAAGTAGTCAGAGTGGACTTTAGCTCGTCTGCAAGAAATGTCTTTAGCGTATCCCCTAATCGAATAACTTGTGCTAGCTTGATTAAGAGCTGTTTTAGCGGATCATGTTTATCATTTGAGACCTTCTCTGAGATCATCTCAAGCGATACTGATACTCCAAAACTCCATCCGATTCCTAGCTGATACACTTCCCTGAACGCATTAGTGTACTTTCCGTAGTTCGTATCACGCGTGGTTCTAATCAGATCTATGCCGCCTATCTCACCTGTCGATATACTGAACAGAAACGCTATAAAGTAGACAAATTTTTCATCACTTTTCTGTAAATTTGCAAGTGTGAGGTTTTTGAGCAGAGGTATCTGCATCACAGTGATTCTAGCTCCTTGTAAAATGCATCAAGGCCTATCTCTCTGCAGTGCGATATAGAATCAAAGACATCGTAAAAGTTGAAAATTCTTTTTTCCATCATTCTCTGCAAAATTTTTGCCCGCAGCTCTAGTTCTTCGTATAGCAAGCCCTCATCTTTTTTGTGCATTCCTCGTTTTTCAAGTAGTTTTTGAACAAACAGAGCGCTGCTTCCCCTGCCCCTGAATTTCACCTCGTCTGTTCCAGGATCCCAGTTAAAGACAGGAATGAACATTATGTTTCCGCCCTCTGGATTATAGCCAAGAATCTCATTAATTGAGAGAACCCGCCTCACTCTTTTTCCTCCAGGCCCCTGGACTGCGCCTTGGAACAATCCAATGTTGAGGTTCTCTACGTTTGTTTTCGGTATGAGCATTGGGGGGTTTGTAATTCTCTGAATCAGGGCGGTCATGTTTGCTGCGTGAAATGTGCTGACTACTGGGTGACCAGTCTGCATTGCCTGAAACGCGATGTTTGCCTCCGCACCTCTGATTTCTCCTACGAAGATATAGTTAGGTCTCTGTCTTAATGCAGCCTTTAGCAGATCAAACATCGTTACGCTGGAACTTTCGTGCCCAGTGTCCCTTGTTGCTTCTGTAATCCAGTTAGAGTGGGGCAATGTAAGTTCTGGCGTATCCTCAATTGTCACTATCTTCCAGTTTGATGGGATAAATGCGGTAAGTGCCATCAATGTGGTGGTTTTTCCAGATGCGGTTTCTCCGTTGATGAAACAACTCATTCCTTCTGCCAGCATCATCCACATGTATGCAGCTTCCCTAAAGTCAAGTGCCTTTGATGTCAAAATTTGTGTGATTGAGAGCGGAGTGCTTGCGAATTTTCTTATCGTTGCATTAGTTCCTCTTCTGCTGATGTCTTTTCCAAACACAATGTTAATTCTAGAGCCGTCGGGAAGAACTGCGTCAACTACGGGTTTTGCGTGGGATACTGTTTTTCCAAACTGTTCTGACATGCTAATAATTAATTCATCAATTTCTTCCACACCAAGGAACAGCGGGGACTTGAGTGCCCCAAACGATTTGTGGATTACGTAGACGTTTCCAGCTCCAATAATCGATATGTCTTCTAGGTTTGAATCGGAAAGAAACGGATCTAATATGCCAGTTCCTGCCCTTTTTTGTAAAAAGTGATGCCTTAGTCCAACCCAGTCCTTTTTCTGTACTGGCAGCTTCTTTAGCTTGTATATGTCACCTATGGTGTCATAGTTTACTTCAACATCAGTCAGATCTACGTGTTCTTTGAGATAGGTTTCAACCATGTTAAATCTCTCTGTGACTTCGATTGGTGGAGTTAGCTCTGCTGATTGGACCGCAAACATCTTGTCTGCACACTCCATGATTTTTCTGTCTGGCGCATCAGGCTCAATTATTATGTATTCCATATAGCCGTCATCAGACGAAGTGTGTGGATTGATGTGGATGTAGACCTGCTCTGCGATTGGGTACAGCAGATTTGGCTCTTTGAGTTTTTTATGCTCAGCCTGCAATTGCTCGGTAAAAAGCGGCAGGGGATTGCCTCTGGAAGTATAGGTTTCAACGTGAGCAAGGAGGTGGGGGGATTTTTTTAGCTCGTCAATGAATCTC
>DATIGB010000093.1:0-4503 GCA_035454985.1 Candidatus Nitrosotenuis sp. | reverse complement strand
ACACAAAGAACACCATCATTGTTACCATGACAGTTACGAAAAGAAACTGTGAATATTTCTTGTTCAATTTTGGCAGTTTTTTTGCTGTAATTTGACTCATGAAGTAAGCTTGCCGATTTTTCTATTAAGGATGAGGAATTTTTTGCACTCGGATAATTGCAAATTAATAGTACTTTACCTCAAATCTGAACAATGGGAATCAAGACTAAATCGTCTCAAAGTGAAAGCATGACGTTTAGGTTAGAATCGACTGCCCTTGACAAACTCAAAGCCAAAGCAACTCAGGACAGAATTAGCCTCAACACTTTGGTAAATCAGATCATTGTTGGGTATGCAGAATGGGATCTAACTGCGATTGGTGCAGGCTGGATGGTTATACCAAAAAATGTCATGAAAAAAATAATTGCAAAACTAAGTGAAAAGGAAGTGGAGCAGCTAGCAAAGGAAAATTTCGGAGAAATGAAGGGTATTGCATTGTTCATGACGAACAAAAGTGACTTAGAGGCATTTTTTTCCATTGTACGAATGCGTTCCAAAAAATCTGGTTTTCAAGTAAAGGAAGTAGTGGACAATAGTACAACTACCTTCATAATTCAACACGACCTTGGGGCCAAATGGTCGCTGTTTAGCAAAATTTTTTACGAAGAGTTATTGCATAGTCTAGAAAAAAAAGCAACTTTTGAGACTACGGATAACACTATTGCTATTACTGTGGAAAATTGAGTTGTGACTTCCACGACCTGATTTCTCTAAAAGTTCTGAACTACTTGGAATCGTACGGCAAATTCGTCTATGTGTTAGTAAAAGCTAAATAGTTATGTAGATTATATCAAATCCAAGAATTGAAGTACAAAAGTACCCAGATAATGCAGAAAATATTTTCAAAAGACCAGAAAAGCGCTTGCTGGAGGAACACGTGTACCTGAAATTACAAGTTTTTCTGATATTCGTTTTAGCATTTTCAATACTGATCATGAATGAAGAGTCTCAAAACGCATCTGCACTAACTCCAGTAGCTGATCTGACCGGTACCTGGTCGGGATTTGCGGTGGTACAAAATGTTGAAGGAACATGCGAATTTACAGGAAAGGTAACTGCCAACATTAAACAAAGTGGAGACCAGATCACCGGCGAGTATTCATATGTTGGAACCAGCGCCAAGCCGTCAAGTCCGGACTATTATTGCTCTGACTTTAATTATTCTGAGAAATTTTATGGCACACTAGATGGCTCAAGGATATCACTTCGCTCAGCAAGTGGGACTTTTTCTGGCTCGTATGCTAGTTCGGGAATCGGCCTTCACATACAATCGTCTGAACTGGTAGGAACAGTCAAGCTTTCCCCAACAAATTTCACCCCCGCTCCATTTGAATCAAAGAACAATCCTTCACCACAAGAGGATCAAGATGTAAACGCGATGATTCAAGTCGGCGTATCATATCTACATGAAAAACAATTCGACAAGGCTCTTGAATATTTTAACAAAATCATAGAAAAGGAGCCAAACAACGTCATGGGGTGGATGGGAAAAGGTGTCTCGTATGTGGGACTAAAAAATTATGATCAGGCAATAACTCATTTTAAAAAATCACTGGAAATTAGCCCAAATAACAAAGATGTCTTGCAATGGCTTGGAATAGCATACTATCTACAAAACGACTGTCAGACAGCAGCCAGCTATTATTCTGACGCACTAAAAATTGATCCACAAAACACCAAGTTGTTAGCTGAGAAAAAAATCGTCAACACTTGTCTTAAAAAACAGGTAGAAGCAAAAAACAAAGCTAAATCTCTAGAATCAAAGTTAAATCCAAAACCCGAAACAAAGACTCCTCCAGTTCTTGTAGATCCCAGCGGCAAGCCAATCAAAGAGCCAAATAAAGAAACAAAGACTCCTCCAGTTCTTGTAGATCCCAGCGGCAAGCCAATCAAAGAGCCAAACAAAGAAAAACCAGAAACAAAAACCAAGCCGAAAACCGAGCCAACTCCAAAGGAATCCCCCCCAAAAACATTAGTGACTCTGGAAATGCGGAACAAATTCCGCGATTCTGTTGTTGACGCGTTTGGCAGCGACCCACAAATACGAAAATACGTGGATGGAATTACCATCATTTCACGCGACTCGAATAATTTTGATACTGAAAAAACATTCAATGATCTCGATGTTACTGCAGCAATAAATACAAAAGATGAGAGAAAACAACTAGAAAAAAACTCGATACTGAATCAAGAAAAACTGGCGGAAATTGATGATGCCAGAAAAGCAATACAAAAAATGTGGACCGAAGCAGACAAACGATTCAAGTCTAAAACCGGTATGACACTTGCTGATGCTGGAATTTTTGTATATGATGAATATGGTGGACGTCCTTTTAATGCACAAGATAAACCAGAAGGTTACTCAAGAGCTGAGGCGGTAAAAGTAATGCTCGCCTCAGAAAAGTTTAGTGTGATTCCATTATATTTTGATGAAAAAACCGGAAAGGCTTATGCCGGCAAACTTTTCACTTCTATACCGATCGGCTCTGTAATTGAGATAAATGATGTAAGAGAATATGCAAAAGAATTTCTTGATAAAATAGGCAATGATACAAAACAGAAAAAACCCCTAAATCCCAAGTATATTACAAAAGTTGCGGACGTCCTCGATAAATTAGTAAAAAATCAAAAAATTTCTGCCATGAAATTAAAACAGTACTTGACTAATGCTGATAGATTAGTTATAAAATCTGCACGGGAAGGAGAGAAAATAGACGAACTACAGGCAAAAGCCTTTCTCAAGAAGATATCTACTCTAAACTTATAGGCAGTGCCATGAACTAGCTTGAATCCAAAAAGTTCCGTACCTTTATCAGAAATTAATAATCAATACTGCATATCATAACTAGGATCTAATTTTACAAAAACCGCTAGCCGCACGCAGATCTTCGGGCCCGTTTTCAATGTGTTAGAGGATCCGTCTCACCAAATCTTTGAACTTGGTTGTGAAAATTCATAAATGATCATAAATTGACAAACTAGTGTTGTGCGAATCTGCAAACTATGTTGGCCGTACCGCAGTTCTTCTACTGACTGGTGTTGGACTGATTTTACTTTGGCGTGGAATCTGGCAAGTTTCCGAAGAACTGTTTTCAAAGGAAATAAGCCTAGTTTTAGGCCTTGTCATATTATTTGGCATTGCCGTATATGAGAAAAAACAAATCTTTAAAATTTTAGGTGGCTCACACTAGTTTCTAAAGATTTGAACCACATTACCCACGCAGTCCCGAATTCAAAAGAATGGAATAGCACCCAAGACCGCAGTCTTCGCATATTGGCTTGAGTGATTCTTTTTCAGCACTGCCAATACAACACGGGTGCTTTTCTCGCCCGCGATGATCTAAGGAAAGAATCCCCCAAGTGGGGCAATCAATCGGAGTGGTTCCTCTTCCCCCCCAACTCTTCCTCATCAGTTCCAAGTTTTTTGGTGGGTTTACGATATAGCCTTTGTATTCTTTTCGCAGATCCAGAATCTCATCTATTACCTTGTTTCGGACATCGCCAAATGGAAGCCAGAGCGGGTCTCCTTTCATAAATGGAGTGTGGAACTGGAATCCAATCTTGTTAGAATAATCGTGCCAATCCTCAATCACATCTCGTATGGCGTGATAGTTTTGCGAATTTACCGTCATTGAAATCCAAATGTCTTTCCATGCCTTTTCTCCGTTTTTTTCTACGTAATCGAGCACATTCTTTCTAGTTCTGTTCCACGCATCTTCACCGCGAATCTTGTCATGGACTGGCTGATTCCCATCGACTGATACCCAGTAAAAATACGTCTCCGGATAGTGTGGAATTGGATACGTGCCGTTTGTAACAACACACACCCTCTTTGGAAATTCTTTTACAAACAATTCAACTATGTCTGGTCTCATCATTGGCTCGCCTCCAACCAAAGTGATCACAAATACGTGCTGTTTTTTGAACTTTTCATTGATTATGTTTTTCCAGTCTTTGACGGTGAGCTCCGTATCTTCCTTTCTGTTTAGCCACCAATAACAGTGCGTACAGTGCAAATTACAAATATTGATGATGTCAACTGAACCAAAAATCGGGCTGCGCTTATTGAAGATCTTGTAGCCTAGATATTTTTTCATTAATTGGTAGTACTGTGGTGTTTCCTGTATGATCTGCAAAAGACCTCTTCCCATTATTTCCAATTATGATATGACCAGTACACTTAGGTCGCTTTCTATACTTAAACCGTCTTTTTAAGAAAATAAATTGATTTTATTGAGGAAATAAAATAAAGAAAGGAGTGTTGCAGCTACTCCGATTAGCTTACTGCCTGTTTTTGTGTATGGGACCTGCCGAATCTGCACTTAATGATCCTCAGAGGGCCTTTGGATCCGTTAACTGTCAGTCCCATTACCGGACTAAAACTAGGGATTCATGCAGAATCGAATTCAAACTATTTTGCGGGAATGGGTTTCTTTAATTTTGATTCTTCCGCACCTGCGATCT
>DATIGB010000092.1:0-2491 GCA_035454985.1 Candidatus Nitrosotenuis sp. | reverse complement strand
TGGACCTCTTACCGAAACAAAGTTTGCCTCGCTTTCAGTAGCCACTGCCTTTGCAAGCAAAGTCTTGCCGACCCCGCTTGCTCCGTGAAGCAAAATTCCGCGCGGCATTTTGTGACCCAGTCTTTCATACAGTGCTGGATACTTCGTCGGCCACTCTACTGCCTCTTGGAGCTGCTGCTTTACCTCCTTTAGTCCTCCAATGTCATCCCACTTGACATCGGGGTTTTCTATGAACACTTCACGCATTCCTGATGGAGTAACTTCGATCAGCGCCTTTTGGAAATCTTCATTATTTACTATTAGCTTGTCGAGCGTTTCTGGAGGGACCTTCTCGTCTTCCAAATTTAGTTCGGGGAGCAATCTTCTTAGGCATTTCATTGCTGCTTCCTTGCACAAGTATTCCAAGTCTGCCCCGACATAGCCGTGGCTCACTGCAGCAATCTTGTCCACATCAACATAGTTCAGATCATTTTCCTCTGTAACTAGCGGCATGTTTCTTGTATGAATATTAAGAATGTCTTTTCTGCCCTTCTTGTCAGGTACTTTGATCTCAATTTCCCTATCAAATCTCCCGGGCCTTCTTAGCGCGGGATCAATAGCATTTGGTCTGTTTGTTGCGGCAATGACAATTACCTTGCCCCTTGCCTCAAGACCGTCCATAAGTGAAAGCATTTGTGAAACTACTCTTCGTTCTACCTCTCCTGTAACCTCTTCTCTTTTTGGAGCGATTGAATCAATTTCGTCTACGAAAATTATTGATGGTGCCTTTTCTCTTGCCTCCTTGAAAATTTCTCTTAGCCTTGCCTCGCTTTCACCGTAAAACTTGCTCATTATTTCCGGACCTGATATGCTGATAAAGTGAGCATTACTTTCATTGGCTACTGCCTTTGCAAGCAAAGTCTTGCCAGTACCTGGGGGGCCATACAGTAGGACTCCCTTGGGTGCTTCGACTCCAAGTTTCTCAAAAATCTCCGGATGCCTTAGTGGCAACTCGATCATCTCTCGTACTTTTTTAATCTCATCGGTAAGGCCGCCAATGTCCTCATAAGTTACTTGGGGCACGCCTCTTAGCGTTTCTCCTTTTTCTGCAATATGGAAAACAGTTTTTTGTGTAACAAGGACTGCATCTGCCGCAGGAGTCACGCCAATTACCTGAAATGTTAAACGACCGCCAAAATATGGAACCATTACATTGTCGCCTTTGATGAGGGGCACGCTTTCCAAGGCATCTGCAAGATAGCGCTCGTCTATTGGAGGAATTGCCTCAAGCGGAGCAACCACTACTTTTTCTGCAGCAACTGCCTTGATTTTTCTCACGGTTATCGTGTCGCCAATTGCTATTCCAGCGTTGTTTCTGCCAAGGCCGTCAATTCTGATTATTCCCTTTCCCTCGTCTGATGGGTAAAGTGGAAGACACTTTGCAACCGTTCTTCGCTTGCCCTTGATCTCAATTACGTCTCCCGTTGACGCGTTTAACGTATCCATGGAGTCATAATCGATTCTGGCTACACCGCGACCAACATCTCTTGTATATGCCTCTAAAACTTTGAGAGAAAGGGCGCTTTGGCTCATAGCATTAAGACCGAAGCGTATTTTTTATATCTTTGGCGCTTTAGATACCAAACAAAACAAAGCTTAAAATCTTAATGCCTAGGAACCAACGAAATGGGTAAGCGACCGCTAGTTAGAAGGCGTGGACGGGGAGGCATGCAGTTTAGGGCATCCGTCACTGGTAAGCTTGCACCGGCAAAATACCCAAGCTTCGATCTGGCTGAAGATCGCAAAGGCGAGGTAATTGATCTGGTTCATGAAAGGGGCAGGGATGCACCTTTGGCCAAAGTTAGATTTGAAAACGGCTCTGTTTCTATGATTCCAGCGGTTTTGGGAACCAAAATAGGTTCAACTATCAGATTTTCTCTTAATGCAGAAATTGTAAACGGTAACGTGATTAGCATACAAAACATACCTGACGGTACAATTGTGTGCAATGTCGAAAAGCACTATGGAGATGGGGGCGCTATTGCAAAAACTGCAGGAAACTCTGCTACTGTATTTTCGCATACAACAGAAGGCGTGATGTTAAAGCTCCCCTCGGGCAACTTTGTGATCCTAAATCCAAAAAACAGGGCCATGATTGGCGTGCTTGCGGGAGGCGGTACATCCGAAAGACCGTTCCTTAACGCAGGTAACAAGTGGCGTAGGTATAGAGCAAAAGGACGAAAATACCCAATTGTTAGAGGTGTCGCACAAGCAGCCTATGTCCATCCGCACGGTGGTGGAAGACACCAACATGTTGGACAAAGCTCAACAGTCGCAAGAGATACACCGCCTGGAGCAAAAGTGGGTAGCATTGCTGCAAGAAAGACTGGAAGATCTAAGGTAGCAAGAAAGATCAAAATACAGGGCAGAACATAAAACTCCCTTTTTCATCAACCCTAAAATTGATTAATACCAAGGCTAGATCCTTTTCAAATGGCAAAACAGCGGCTCC
>DATIGB010000091.1:0-4150 GCA_035454985.1 Candidatus Nitrosotenuis sp. | reverse complement strand
ACTGGCGGCGAGCCAATGTTAAGAGATGATATTGCTAACATAATCAAAATAATGAAAGAAGAAGGCGTTCAGCATGTCCAAATGAACACAAATGGAATCAGACATGCGATGGATCCAGAGGCGGCACGAGAAGTAAGACTGGCAGGATGCAACAACCTCTATCTAAGTTTTGACGGTGTCACCGCAAGAACAAATCCAAAGAACCACTGGGAAATCCCATATGCACTAGACAGCTGCAGAAAAACAGGAACAACAGTAGTCTTTGTCCCAACAGTAATCAAATCAATTAACGATCATGAGTTAGGTGGAATAATTAGGTACGCACAAAAGAACATGGATGTAGTACACGCAGTCAACTTCCAACCAGTCTCATTAACCGGTAGAATGGGCAAGACTGAGCGCGAAAAGTACAGAATAACAATTCCAGACTGCATACAACGAATCGAAGAACAAACCCAAGGTCAGGTCACAGTTGACGACTGGTTCCCAGTCCCAAGCTGCATGCCACTGACAAACGTAATTGAGGCATTCTCAAGCAAACCAAAATACGAACTTTCAATTCACTTTGCCTGCGGCGCAGGAACGTATATCTTCGAAGACGAAGAGACCAAGAAATTTGTACCGCTCCCAAGATTCTGTGACATTCAAGGAATGTTGGAATTGTTCGAGGACAAGGCAGAAGAAATCCGCTCAGGCAAGAACAAGTACTTTACGATGCTAGAGGTGGTCAGAAAACTTTCAAGCTTTGTTGATAAAAAGAAGCAGCCAGCAGGACTGGACTTGGCAAAGATGTTCGGAAGCATTCTCATGAAAAGATCCTTTGACTCTGTCGGCTCTTGGCATGTAAAGGGACTGTTCTTGGGCATGATGCACTTCCAAGACAAATACAACGAAGACCTAGAAAGATTACAAAGATGTGACATTCATTATCTCACTCCAGATCTTAGAATCGTTCCATTCTGTGCATTCAACGTTATTCCAGAGTGGTACAGAGACAGAATCCAAAAGAAATACTCCATCACTGTAGAGGAATGGGAAGAAAGAGAGGGAGTCAAACTCGAAGATGGTCTGTACAGAGGACTGATGAGAAGAGGAGCAGGCGACGAGCTTGCAGCAGGCTGTGCTAAGAGCCAGATGATGCACGAAGCATCACAGGCTGTACAGTAAAACTCGAATTAATCCGAGACCTTATTAGGTCTAAAAAACAATTTTTGATCATTGAAAATTCTTTTCATTTCTCCGCGATACGAGGGGGGAATAGGCGGACACGCGCTTCGAGTTGCGGAGAAGCTAAGAGAACATGGTCATGATGTTAAGCTGATGCATGTTCCGCACGTGCCGATAAAAAATATCAAAAATCCAAGCTTTGCATTATTTGGCGTAGCCAAATCTCTACTTGATAGGGAAAAATATGATGTGGTACATGCTTGGAACGTTCCTTCAGCATTTATCATGAAATTTGTCAGAGCAAAGAAAAAAATTCTCTCGGTTCATGGGGTTTATTCTGATCAAGTGGAAGCTCTACACTCCAAGACCACAAGTACCGCAATCAACGTTGGAGAGTCAAAAGTATTGAAATGGGCAGACAAACTCACAACCGACTCAAAACTCGTACAACAGACCTACAAGGAAAAATACGGTTTGAACTTTATCTACCTGGCAGCTCCACTCGATATTACAAAATTCAAGGAAATCCAAGAAGGGCCTAGAAAAGAAAACCAGGTAGTTTATGTTGGACGGGACAGTTTTGAAAAGGGCACTGATATTTTACGAAAGATCGAATCAAAAATCAATGGCAAGGTGGTATACTGCACAAATGTTTCATGGAAGGAGGCAATGCAGACCCTTAAGGAATCAAGCCTGATGGTGGTGCCATCTAGAATGGAAAGTCTTCCACAGGTAATAAAGGAGGCATTTTACCTTAAAACACCAGTTGTGGCAACCAGCGTGGGCGGAATTCCGGAAATAATAACACATAATGTAAATGGAATCTTGGTTCCACCAAACGAGCCAGAGAAACTTGTTACTACAATTAACGATATCCTGGCAGATAAGAAACTTCGCGATAGGCTAGTTGAAAACGCACATGATTACATAATTCGAAATTTTACTTGGGAAGTGTTATTGCCAAAATATATCGAACTATATGAACAATAAAATAATTCCAATCTCATTATTAGTTTTTATTAAACGATAAAAATTGCAAATCACTCATGAAAGCAAGTCTGATCACACACTTGGCATGTCCTCTGTGCCATCGGGATCTCGCTGCCAAAAACGTAAAAAAAATAAAAGATGAGATAAACGAGGGGAGCCTAGTTTGTCCCAACAAGCACAAGTTTGCAATAACTGACGGTATTCCAAGATTTGTAGTAGATACGACTAAAGATTTTGTTAGGACTGAAGATGCGTTTTCAGCAAAATGGACACAGCACCATGAGAATCATCACGCAAAAGACTGGATTGCCTTTCAAACAAAATGGTTTTTAGAAAGATATGACTGGAAGACGCTTGAAAAATTCCAGGCGTTTCTCAACACAAAATCCACCATTCTTGATGCAGGAACCGGCATAGGAAACAGCGCAAAGCTCCTCTCTGCAAATCCTAACTCCCAAGTGTTTGCTCTAGATGCAAGCAAGAGCATCGACTTTGCATACAAAAAATACGGCAGCCTCCCAAACGTTCATTTTCTACAGGCTGATCTACGACAGCTGCCATTTAGAAAAAGATTTTTTGATTTTATCTACTCTGATCAGGTTTTGCATCACACAAAAAACACTGGCACGTCATTCAAGTACCTGACAAGGTTTTTGACAGATTCGGGCTTCATATCGATATATGTTTACAAAAAGAAGGCGCCAATACGAGAATATGTCGATGATTACATAAGAAAAATAACTGTCAACATGTCTGTAAACGAATGCATTGAATTTTCAAAGGACATGACATATTTGGGAAAAAGTCTTGCCGAACTAAAAAAGAAAATAACCATACCTAAAGACATCCCAATTCTTGGAGTAAAGGCTGGAACTTATGACGTACAGCGTTTCATTTATTGGACTTTTCTAAAGTGCTTCTGGGACGAATCTGGTAACTTTGAGAGAAGCGTTGGAGTAAATTTTGATTGGTATTATCCTAAATTTGCATACAGACACACTCCAAAAGAAGTACGTAAGTGGTTCAAGGACGCAAAAATCAAAATCACCACGTTTAAAGAAATTGAGAGCGGAATAAGCGTTACCGGTAGAAAATAAAATTTTATATCGACAAGTATTTTTTAGTCGTTTCTAAAAATCTCTTTCCAATAATTTCCCAGCTAAAATTATCTATGACGAATTTTCTTCCAGCCTTGCCCATCTCTTTTGCTTTTTTGGCATCTCCAAGCAGAATGGTAATCTTGTCAATCAATTGTTGATGATTTCCTTTTTCAACCAAAAATCCAGTTTCGCCGTTCTTCATCAGCTCCGAGACGCCTCCGACATTTGTTGCCACAACAGGTTTTTCCATTAGCTGCGCCTCAAGCAGCGTCAGTGGTGACATGTCTATTCCGGTAACCAGTGCGTAGATATCTATCTCGCTTAGATATTCTCTTACTTTGTCAGGATACCTCAATGCGCCAAGCCATTTGAAGTTCTCATATTTTTTTAGGGCAGACAGGACATATTCGCGATACGGACCGTCCCCAACCCAGTAAAACGTTACATGAGGAAACGCCTTGAGCACTTTTTCTAGCGTCAGCATTTCTTTAGCTTTCTCAAAAATTACTGCCCCTTGCAACAAGCCAACACAGGGATGGTTCAGGCTCATCCCATCCACATGATACCAGTTTGATGGCGTTATCCCTTGATGTAACGTGGCAACGTTTTTCGCAGAATAGCGTTCCCTCACTACATTCTCTAGATATTCACATATGGGCAAAATCAGACTAGCGTTCTGAAAACACTGCTCTGCTATCTGATCCCATCTCCAAAGCACCAGTCTTTTTGGGGGGGATTTGTACAGTGTTTCTTTTGCCATCTTGATTTCCTTCCAATAGTCTCCCCTCAGATGCACGATTGATGGTATGCGTGTCTTAGTGGCTGCTAGTGCAAAATGTCTTTGCCTGTCAACAAAGATTGCATCCGGCTTGAACTTGTTAACCAACTCATTG
>DATIGB010000090.1:0-2745 GCA_035454985.1 Candidatus Nitrosotenuis sp. | reverse complement strand
ACTCGGCAGCTGCTTTTGGATAGACTGTCTTGTAGATTCGATCCGAGTGCACCGGCCCTGGATTTGTTGCAATTGAGACTATTCCCCTTTCGGTTAGTTCCCATGACATGGCTTCGGCAAGTCTGTTTTTTGCCCCCTGTGCTGCAGTGTAGGGGCTTCGGAATCTGTATGGCCTTTGCTCAAACGGCCTTTCTTCTGTGAAAAATGTTGAAATTGTGATTATTTTTCCGCCCGCCCTCATAACTCTTAGCGCTTGAGAAGATGTCCAGAACGTGCCTGTCAGGTGAATCGCAACCGCACTTTTGAATTCCTCTAGTGACGCATTTGAAAAACAGGTGACCGGGCCTGAAACTCCTGCATTGTTTATTACAATATCGACTATCACGTCTGCCTTCTTTAGGTCCTCATACATCTGTGAGACGCCGGTCTCGTCACTCACATCGACTCCTGGGAACAGCCAAACCTTTGCATTACTGCCTGCTTTTGAAATTATTTCGTCAAGAATCTTTTTTGTTTCCTCAAGTGGCTCTTTTCGCCTTCCTAGAATGATTATGCTTGCCCCGTTTTCTGCAAACAATTTGGCAATTGTCTGTCCTATTCCGGTACCGCTGCCGGTTACTAAAATGACTTTATTTTGAAACTTTAACATAGTTTTGCCAGTCTTTTTGTAATATTTATTTGGATCAATTCGGACCCATCAATTCTTTACCAAACGGCCTGTTTCTATCCATAAGTGTGGCAAATTGGTCGACTCTTGTTCTGGTTCTGGGGCAAACTCAAGCTTTTTTTGCCAGTCTCCCGAATGGGTATCAATCATAGAATTGGCTAACTGTACATGGTGAGATCGTATCTCATCATGGCAGAAATCAGCGCTTTCCAGTTCTGGCACCATGGAGGCTCATACCAAAAATGAAAATCAAAAATTCAGTCAAAGATTTCTTGGACACCCTTGAAAAGGAGGACCTTTTGTTGCAATCTGTGGATAAAAATTCCTTGCTGCACATCAAAGAAATTTTGGATTTTAAGGCCGAAGATCATCGGGTCCTAAACCAAATCCTTGACTCGTACAAAAAGGGAGTCTTGCCAATTTCACGTGACCACTTTAACACTTTTTTCATTTTCTATGTGTTGAATAGCTTTGTCTTCAATGTGGAATTTGCCCTAAAAATACTAAAGATTGTTTTGGATCCAGCTAAAATAATCGGAAAGTTCAATCCTCGAACACCTTACGGATTCCTAATTGACAGGCTGGCAAACACGCTGAACTTGAGCCCATCTCAAAGGGATCAGCTAAAGGAATTGTTCTTTGTAGATCTAAGAAACGCAATAGCGCACATGGACTTTGAAATGGATCATCATAGCTTTTCATACAAAAACAGCAAGGGCCAAAACACAACGTATACGATAGAAAAAATGCCTGACCTCATGTTTGAATACCTGGAACTGGCAGAAGCGTTTTTTGAATTTCTCAAGGCCCACACAGAAAAAGACTAGGACCTGCCAATCAATTTGGCAAACTTGTAAAAAATTGAGAAAATGCTGCTCACATTCCGGCAAACTGTTGACCTAATAGCGATTCAAACAAGTTCTTTATCTCTGGATTTTGTCCAACGTATAGGATGATAATTTTGCCTTTTGTGTAAAAGTGCGGCGTGTCCATCCAGCGAATCATGCTTGTTCCAATCTCGGTTCCGTCCTTTGAAATCATCAGACTTGATTTCTGCGCATCTGGTTCGTTTTGGAACTCAAAGACTTGCACAACTGCTCCTCCAACTGAGATCGTCTTCGCAGGCACCGAAAATACCGAGTCTTCCAATTCGTCAATCGGTTCTACCAGAACGCCCCGTGCTTTGATGGCATCGATAAGAGATGAGTAGTCGGTCAACTGTCCGTCAAATGGCGCAATTGCCTCGTCATGAGATGGAAGTTTTGGTTGTGGTTTTTTTAAGATGTATTGGTGGTTTATCTCATCCCAAGAGTCGTCAGTTACTGCTGAGATCACGTTTCCCTCAGATACAATGATGTGTACTTTGTGCGGTGTTATGGCCTGAGTTAGGATTTGTCCTTCTCTGTCTCCAAATCCGCCGTGACTCGAATCAAACGTTGCGCTTATCATGTGTTGTGGAGGAATTGACTTTGTTGAACCAACATATTCGGTTTTTAATGTATTGATGTCCCCGTCAAAGGCAAACGTCGGACTAGTAACGATGTATCTCTGGGCTGCCCCTAACGCATTGTATCTTTCTTGGTCTTCGTGAGTGGTTGGCTGTATGGTGACGGTGCTTTGTGCTGGAATGAGATACATGCCGGTTACACCTGCTGTAATGGCTCCGATTAATGCGGCAGTTATGGCAAATTTATTGTGTTTTGGATGTTGTAACATTTTCTTAGATGATCTGGAAATGGTTTGGATATAACTTTTGATTAAATTTGATTTTAACCAAAACTGACCAGTCAGTCAGTTATCTTTTTATATGGCGTGCACTATTATCTACTTATGAATACTCAGGTGATTCACACATCCAAAACATGGATGAACAACCAAGCCAACTCAAAGCCAGATCTTTTGAGAATCTATGGACCAAAGTATCCCCACTTTAGGTTTTCATGTCCTGCATGTGGATCACTTGACGTATTCGTTTCTTTGCAAATTGGCAGCAAATGTGAAGGAAAATGTCTTGACTGTAATCATGACTGGAAAGAGATGCCACGCTGATGGCCGAAAGTCAATTAGTCAAAAAAGGT
>DATIGB010000089.1:0-3364 GCA_035454985.1 Candidatus Nitrosotenuis sp. | reverse complement strand
TTTGACTTTTTCTACCGTACCAGTTCTCAGGAAAACATTGACTTTGTCAGGTATGTCTTTAACAAGCTGGTCAAAAACGGCCACATTTACAAATCCGAAATAATCCAGTTTTACTGCAAAAACGACAACAAGTTCCTGCCTGACAGGTATGTCACAGGGACATGCCCGTACTGCAAGGCAGACGACCAGTACTCTGATCTGTGTGAAAAATGCGGGCGCGTTCCTGAGGAAATCGAGAACCCAAAATGTGCAATCTGCGGCGCCATTCCGGTAAAGGAAAAGACGCTGCACTATTTTTTTAGGCTGAAAAACTTTGGCGATGCGCTCTACAAGTGGCTAGATGAAAACCAGAACCTGCAAAAGGACGTAAAAAAATACGTCCAAAACTGGATAACGTCCGGGCTTGTCGACTGGGACATAACGCGGGACATCTCGTGGGGCGTGCCGGTGCCAGGCGACGAGTCCAAGGTCTTCTACGGGTGGTTTGACAACCACCTGGCGTACATTTCAACTGCGGTAAAGTTCCTAAACGACAGGGGCATAGACGGGAAAAAGTTCTGGAACTCTGCTGACATTTACCACTTTATCGGCAAGGACATTGTGTATCATCACTATCTGTTTTTGCCTGCAATGCGCCTTGGCATAGACAGGGAGTACAAGCTGCCCGACTACATTCCTACGCGCGGGCACCTGACTCTCCAGTCAAAAAAGATCTCAAAGAGCAGAAACTGGTACATCGGCCTGCGGGAGTTCTTGGAGTTTTACCCTGCAGACTATCTTAGGTTCTACCTTGTCTCGATAAACCCGTACTCGCAGGACGATCTGAACTTTGACTGGGATGACTTTGCGGTAAGGATTAATTCCGAACTGATTGGGAACCTTGGGAATCTGGTGAACCGCGCACTTGGGTTCACAAAGAAGACATTTGATGGGATAATTCCGTCGCCTGATGACTATGATGTACAGGACAGGGACGCAGAGGCAAAGATACTTGGCCTTGCTCCTGATCTGGCAGACCTGATGGACCAGAACCACCTTGACCGCGCACTCAAAAAGATAATGGAGTTTTCTACCTTCTTTAACCAGTACTTTCAGCACAAGGAGCCCTGGAAGAAGGGGCCTGGGACAAACACGTGCGTGTTTCTGTCGGTAAACGCCGTGCGCTCTATATCCATAGCGCTGTACCCATTTTTGCCAAGGTCTGCCGAAAAGATATGGAAACAAATCGGCCTGCCTGGCACGGTATCGGAAAAACAGTGGGATGAAATCTCAAAGATTTCGGTAAACCCGTCTCACAAGCTTGGCGACATTGCCCCTGTCTTTGCCAAAATCGAAGAAGAAGACATCAAAAAGCGAAAAGAGAAATTTGAAAAGTAGGATTCCTAGAATTTCAACCCGGGGCTTTTACGACCTTGGGTCTGGCAGAAAACTAAAGGAAAAACCGTACGATCTTTATCCGAAAAAGTTTTTCAACTCGCTTGAAAATGCTCAGGAAATAACAATAATAATTCATGGCTTGCGAAACAACAAGTCCGGGGCGCTGACAAAGTTTTCAATTGCGCAAGAAAGGCTGCTGCGCCTTGGGTATGTGCATCCTGTAGTGGGGTTTAGCTATGACTCTAACACAAGGGGCGTCCAGTACAAGTCATGCGAAAAAAAGGCGACCAATGTGGGAAGAATTATCGCAAAAAGAAATGGTGTCAATCTGGCACGATTCATACTGGATACAAAGAAACAGCACCCGCACCTAAAAATTCGGCTGATGGGACACTCGCTTGGCTCTGAGGTGATAGTCCACACCTTGGCAAGGCTCAAGAAAAGCGACATTATAGAGGCCGTTTACTTTTTTGGAGCATCGATT
Organism: Candidatus Nitrosotenuis sp.; assembly: GCA_035454985.1. GTDB lineage: Archaea > Thermoproteota > Nitrososphaeria > Nitrososphaerales > Nitrosopumilaceae > Nitrosotenuis. The sequence goes on along the minus strand of DATIGB010000089.1, from coordinate 1,503 downwards.
CCTGCGGATTATCTCAGTCCAAAAATGTTTGGCAGAATGCTGCAAAAGACAGTAAGGCAGAAAATCACAAATTATTACAGCCCGCACGACGAGGTGCTAAGATATGCATATGATGCGGGACTGATAGAAAAGCCGCTTGGCTATATGGGGGTAGGTGGAAAAGCCGTTCCCAAGTACGTGCAAAAAAAGGTAATGCCAAAAAACCATAGGTTTGCAAGCTATGCTGATGTGATGATGTCTTTTCCTTAAACACTGAAACATGTTGTGGTGATTTGTATGGTGCGCTGGTCAGTCAATTGAATCTCTGTCTTGGAAAGATTTGAACTTGCGAATTAATTTCTAGGCTGCTGTTTAATCCGCAAGCGTGTGATTTTGATGTTCACTTTTATCGAAAGAATCCAAGATAAAATGACTCTTTTATTTCGATTGTCAGTTTTCTTTTGACAGTCCGACCTGCTCGCCTGATGATCCGGCTGATCCACCAGGTGCTCTGACTAGTTCGCCTGATCCTTCTGGCACGTCTGATCTTCTCATTATCCATATTACAGCTATCACTGCGATTACAATGCTAGCTGCGATGATTGGCCAGAATGGTGATGTCTCGCTTATTTTAGTAAATGTGATTATTGTCTTTGGATTGTTGTAGAATGATTTGATCTCAGGATCATTTACTGCCTTACCAAATGATCTGAGTACGTCATCTGTCGTTTTTAGCAACATTTGCCTTGTTTCCTCGCTTGCCTTGTCTGTTAATATCAAATTGTCATTGACCGTATCATCATATGTTTTTCTTACATCCAATGTTGCATAAATAGCAGAATTCATGTCTTTGTCGTCAATAAAGTTCCTGATCTTTTGAAACGCCTCAGAATATTGTTTCTTGTAATTATCGTTCGTGATGTACTTGGAAACAATGTCTTCTATTGTGTTTAATCTTATTTTTCTCATTGTGTTTACGCTGTCAGACGTTAGTTCTGAGTTAGAGTATTCTGGTTCAGTCGCTGTTGGTGCGTTGCCAAGTTGATAAATGTCGAAGCCAACTTTGCTGTCGTACGTTTTCATGAAATTGGAGATCTTGTCCATCGCGCTAGTTACGTCACCTTTTTCCAGCAGGGCGTTTGTATCGTTAACCAATGATTTTATTTTGCTATCCTGATGAATTCTTGGGGTTTTTGTCAGCGTTTCATTAAGACTGTCTACTACATATTTGACATTTACCCAATTGGATTCCTCTGCTGTAAGTGCTCTGCCAGCAGTGCAAACTCGGTAGTTTTCCTGCACTGTTTTTTTGATCTTTTCTGGGATGGAATTGGATGCTATGCAATAGTCGCTGTGCTGTGGGCCTGTCATACGACCAGAAGCGGCTGCCGTAGTGCCGACTAGTGGACGGCCATCAAAAGTGTTTGAAGAGCCTCTACCGTCAAATGTTAGAATTGACCATTCATTAAACGAAAACAACTTGGTCTGTCCTGCGGCTCCGTTACTTCCATCGCATAACACGTA
>DATIGB010000088.1:0-3522 GCA_035454985.1 Candidatus Nitrosotenuis sp. | reverse complement strand
CACTGGTTGTTTAGGATCTTGACTACGCATTCTGCGCCGCACCTGCATCTAACCGGCGCATTTGTCAGCTCAAGCAGAATGTCCGCGAATTTTTCCTTGATTAGCCAGTCTTTCACTATGTCTTTTGCGTCTGCCACTTTTTTCCCAGCAAACTGTCCGGTGTTCTGTTTCAGCTTTCCGCCGTAGAACTCTTTTCCGTAGATCTCCTTTGTCGCCTCTTCCAGTTTGGGATCGTTTTGGTCCTTTATCCCAAGCCTGTCGATTGCCTCCTTTGCCGGAATGTCTCCAAACCCTTCGGTCTCTATGATAGAGACTGCCCCTATTTTCTGAATCTCATCTGCGAGTGGTTTTTCCAAGCCCTTGGTGTTTTTCAAGTCCTGCAGGGCCTGATAGTCAAACGGCGCATGGGCGGGAACCGACATCACTATTCCAGTGCCGGTATGGGATTCGACAAAGCTTGCCGGAAGCATTACGACTGAGTCGTTTCTGTGCGGGATTAGGACTTTTTTCCCGCAAAGCTCAGAGCCCTTTATCTCTCCCTCATATGTCACGCTTTTGTCCAAATATTCGAGTTTGTGGGCGCATTCTGCACTGACTATCCAGTCCTCCCCGTCAACTTTGATCTTTTTGTAGGTGATTTCTGGATTGACCCAGAGGTTTGTCACGCCAAACAGTGTCTCCGGCCTGAGCGTCGCAGTTGGTATGATATAGTTTTCATGGCGGAACTTTATCAAAATGTACTCGGTAAAGTCAGGCTCCACATCGCCAAGCGTATCGTGCTGCGACACCGGGTTTTGGTCCTTTGGGCACCACCCCACAGGGTGCGACCCCTGTATGATGAGGTTTTTTTTTCTTAGCGTGTTGACCTGCCACTCGATAAATCTCTGATATGCGGGATCGATTGTGGTGAATTCTCGCCTCCAGTCAATAGAGTACCCCATCTCTATCATCCCTGATTTTATCTCCTCGTGGAAATAGTCTGCAATTTTTACCGGCTCAACAAACTCCCTTATCTTGTCTTCTGGCACATGGTATAGTTCCCTAAAATTCTGTATCAGCTCCTTGTCCCCCTCCTGGACTCTTTTTGCCATTCCCAAAATGGGCGTCCCAGTATAGTGGAACCCCATTGGAAAAAGCACATTGTACCCCTTCATGCGCAAAAATCTCGCGTGGACGTCTGCAAGGGTGTAGGTTCTTCCGTGGCCGATGTGCTGGGGGGAATTGGGGTACGGATATGCAACCGTGATGAACTTTTTTTCTTTGGAATCTGGATTTGTCTCAAAGTCTTTTGACTCTTGCCATCTTTTCCTCCACTTTTCCTCTATACCATTCCAGTCTATCATAAATTCACGGTCTTTTTTATCAACAGTTCTGCGTACTGCAGCGCATCGGAAATCCTTGACACGTCCTTTCCACCTCCCTGTCCAAATCTTGCGTCGCCGCCTCCTGAGCCTCCAAGCTTTGCGGAAACTTCCTTTACCAAGTCTCCTGCCTTGAGCGTCTCTGATGCCTTTTCTCCGGTAAACACAATAATTCTGATTCCTCCCCTTACAATCAAGGCGCAGTAAATGGCAGACGGGTTCTGCGTGATTATCTCCTCACCAACTGCAATGTGGAACTCTTCATCCAGCTCCTCATCGACTACTGAGTAAAACTTCAAAGAGCCAAAAGTTTTGGCGTTTTCTGCCGTCTGTTTTGCCACGCTACCGCTTGTTCTTTTGATCAGGTGCTTTAGTTTCTTTTTTGCAGCCTCGTAGTCATTTATTGTGTGCTCAAATGATTTTAGCAGTTTTTCCTTGTTGGAGCCGAGCGTCTTTATTATTGTGGAAATGTCGCTTTCCTGTTTTTGCACGTATCTGATTGCTGCCTCGCCTGAAACAAATTCCAGTCTCACCACACCGTCCTGGATTCTTTCTGACTTTGTAATCTTGATTAGTCCAAGCTCTCCTGTTCTTTTTACGTGTGTCCCGCCACATGCCTCGACATCAAAGTCTTCAATTCTTACGATTCTCACCGATTTGACAGGCACTACCCCTCCCTGGTATATTCTAAATCCAAATGACTGCTCTGCCTGGCCCCTTTCATACTCCTTGATTGTCACTGGCATGTTTCTCTGGACTATTCTGTTTGCAAAACTTTCGATTTTCTTCACCTCGTCGTCGTTGAGGCTTGAGTGGTGCGTGATGTCTATTCTGCCGTATTCTTTTTCCTTGAATGCGGAGTGCTGCCATACCCAAGAGCCCAAAACGTTTCTTGCAGACGAGTTCACAATGTGGGTGCTGGTGTGGTGTTTTGTTATGTTCTCTCTTCTTGGTATGTCAATTTCGCATGTGACTGTAGATCCTTCTGCAGGGGCCGCTCCCTTTATCTCGTGTAGTACTATGTTGCCGTGTTTTGTGACGTCTGAGACCTCGGAGCCGTTCATTTTGCCGTGGTCCGGCTCCTGTCCGCCACCTCTTGCATAAAACGATGTCCTGTCCAGTATGACAAACTTGTTTTTTATTACCTTGATCACCTTTGCGTCAAATTTCATCGGGTCGTCCTTGTAGAACAGCAGTTCGGTATCTGGGATTCCCTTTAGGTCAAACGCCTCCGGTGCCTTCTTTTTTTCCGATTGGTGAAGCTCTGACAGCTTGGTGTAAAAGCTGTCTGGTATTTCGGCAATTATCTTGTGCTCCTCTAGATAGTCCGGGGTGACGCCGTCTGATTCGTATAGCCGAATCATGTCATCGACGTTTAGGCTCTTGCCTTTGAGGCTCTCGGCAATCTTTACCATTCTTGATTTGGAGTCGTGATACCTTTCCACCTCGATTCCAATTATCGTCTTGACCTCGTCCCTGTACTGTTCTAATTCAGGATACGTCGCCTTGAGATAGTCAATGTGGCTGTCAATCAGATCATTTAGGTCCAAGCTCAGGCCGAGCCTGTCAATTGTGGCCATGATTCTTCTTAGGATTATTCTCAGGTTGTATCCGCCGCCGACGTTGCTTGGAAGCGCGCCGTCCGATATTGCAAAAATCAAAGTCCTTAGGTGATCTGCTATTGTGTAAATTCCCTCAAGCGGAGTGATTATCCTGCTTACACTGTCCTCTGTGAGGTTTGTCGCCTTTATTGCGGATTTTCTTACCTGCGATAGGTCGTGGTACTTTTCAAGGCTTTTTGCTATCTCTGTAAAGTATTTTGTCAGAATGCCTGCGTCTGTATCGATTCCTACCTTTTGAACTAGCTTTTGTGTTATTGGTCCAAAGCAGCAATCATACGCAGTCGGCGTACCCATGGTAATCCACGCAAACCTCTCAAGGCCTGCGCCCATGTCTATGATTCTCTGGTCAAGAGTTGTGTGCTGTCCCAACTCCCCCTGAAACTCGGTAAACACCGCATTTCCAAGCTCCAGTCCCCTGACGTAGAACTCTAGCGACGATCCAAATGAGCCGCCCCCTGCCCAGACGTCCTCCACAAAAACAACCTCCTCCCTGTTTATCCCAAAAGACTCTGTCAGTAATCTGAAGTCCAGATCAACGC
>DATIGB010000087.1:0-6930 GCA_035454985.1 Candidatus Nitrosotenuis sp. | reverse complement strand
AATTCCTTGCAGCATGAGTCTTTCTTTTATTTCAATTAGAGCAGGATCTGTGCCTTTTGATTGAATCATTTCTATGTTTCTTAAAATGAGATCTATCATCTCCTTTCTCTTGCCAGATCTGGGGGCAATGATTTTGACTTGCCGACTGGATTTTTTTGAAAACATTTGCTCAAGTAGTTTTGCATTTTCTGGCATTTCGTTTGTTATTATGTAAGGGGGTATCTGATTTGTTGTATAATACTGGTATAGGAAGTTAGAAAATGAGTTATCTGCAACTAGATCAAAGGAAAACTTGTTGCTGTCGCGAATTACGCCGTTTGTCTTTCTAAATGTCATGACTAGTGTGCTTTGATCTATTGTTCTTGTTCCAAAATATTCCTCATCGGAATCTCTGACATTTTCCATTTTCTGCCTAGTTCCAAGGCTTCCGAGCCTTTGCAGAGTGTCGCGTATCTCCCGCGCACGCTCGAACTGTAGATGCTCTGAGGCATCAGCCATTTCTGACTCGAGTTTTTTGGTAAATGACTGCAAGTCTTTTCCCTTCAGAATCGCCTCTAAATCTGACACGTGTTTTTTATACCTGACCTGGGCCTCTTTGAATTCACAGGGGGCCTCACAGTTTCCCATGTGGTACTCAAGGCATGCCTTTTTTGGCAGTATTTTGCATATGCGAATCTGAAATGTCTTTCGAAGCGAACCAATTGTGAGAAGCTTTGAGCTGCCGTGAGTAAATGGACCGAAAATTTTCCCATCCCCCAAAAATTTTCCAGCCCTGGTTCTTCGCGCTACAAGAAGCCTAGGATATTTTTCATTTGTAATCCTAAGATACGTGTATCTTTGCTGGTCTTTGAGCTCGATGTTGAAAACAGGTCGGTACTGCTTTATCATGTTTGATTCAAGCAAAAACGCCTCGCTCTCATTGTCTGTTAATACAAATTCAATATCTGAAATCCTTTCAACTAGTTTTTGTGTCTTGTAATTCTGGTTTTTTGTAAAATAAGAGCGAACCCTGTTTCTTAGATTTTTTGCTTTGCCGATATAGATTATTTTTCCATTAACGTCCTTCATTAGGTAAATTCCAGGATATGACGGGACCGTTGTTTTTTTGATGTTAAATGTCAATTTGTTAGGATCTTCTTTAGGTATTGTCCCGTATAGCTTTTTGGATTGTTGGCTACCTGCGCAGGAGTGCCTGCAGCTACTACCTGTCCTCCCTTGTCACCGCCCTCCGGGCCCAAGTCTATTATCCAATCTGAGTTCTTTATGACATCCATATTGTGCTCGATCACAACTACTGTGTTTCCAAGATTTACCAATCTGTTGAGGACGTCAAGCAATTTTTGGACGTCAGCAAAATGAAGTCCCGTCGTTGGTTCATCCAAAATGTACAACGTCTGACCTGTTCCTCTTTTTGCCAGCTCTGATGCGAGCTTTACCCGCTGGGCCTCTCCGCCTGAGAGCGTAGTCGAGGACTGGCCCAATTTGATATAGCCGAGCCCGACATCGTATATGGTCTGTAAAATACGCCTGATCGAAGGAATGTTCTCAAAAAATGACAGTGCCTCTTCTACTGTCATGTCTAATACATCAGCTACGTTTTTGCCCTTGTACAGGACTGCGAGAGTCTCTGAGTTGTAGCGCTTTCCTCTGCATTCGTCGCATCTGACATACACGTCTGACAGAAACTGCATCTCTATTTTTTTGACTCCGTCTCCCTCACAGGCAAAGCACCTTCCGTCTGCTACATTAAATGAAAACTGCCCGGGTGTGTATCCTCGCTCCTTTGAGGTTTCGGTATTTGCAAAAAGATCACGTATGTGCGTAAACACTCCTACATATGTGGCCGGGTTTGATCTCGGAGTTCTTCCTATTGGGGACTGGTCTATTGCAATTACCTTGTCTATGTGCTCTGTTCCCTCTATGGCGTCATGTTTTCCTGGCTTTTCAACTGTCTTGTAAAAGTGTGAAGCAAGCGCCTTTAGCAAAATCTCGTTTACCAGTGTCGACTTGCCAGATCCGGACACGCCTGTTACTGTGACCATGTATCCAAGCGGAATCTCCACTTTGATTTTTTTGAGGTTGTTTTCTGCTGCGCCTCTTATTGTGATTTTTCCCTTCTGCCTGCGGGTCTTGTCTGAAAGCGTGATCATGTTTTTGTCCTTAAGATAGTCTCCGGTCACCGACTTGTGGTTGTTGAGAATCTGTGCAACCGTTCCCTCAAAGACTACTTGGCCCCCATGAATTCCTGCGCCCGGCCCTAGGTCGACTATCCAGTCTGCATTTCTGATTACCTCTTCGTCATGCTCTACTACGATGATCGTGTTTCCAAGATCGCGAAGCTTGACGAGCGTCTTGATTAGTCTTGCATTGTCCCTTTGGTGCAGGCCAATTGTCGGCTCGTCAAGAACATAGAGCACTCCTGTGAGGTTTGAGCCTATCTGCGTGGCCAGCCTTATCCTCTGAGATTCCCCTCCTGACAAAGTTGAGCTTTGCCTGTTTAGCGTCAGGTAGTTTAGTCCGACGTTTTTCAAAAATTCCAGCCTTTCGATGATCTCCTTTAGGATGTCTTTTGCAATGTATTTCTCAGTCTCAGTCAGCTTGATATTTTTGAAAAAATCAAAGCATTCGTCAACTGACAAATCACAAACGTCGATGATTCCAGTTCCGTTTACCTTGACTGCAAGCGACTCCGGCTTGAGCTTTTTGCCCTTGCATGCGCTGCACGGCGTGTCGCGCATAAACTGCTTTAGCCAATCCCTTTTTGACTCCGAATCCGTTTCCATAAACGCGCGCTGTAAGTTGTTGAGCACACCTTCAAAGGAATCGGTATGCTGCCAAAACGAATCGCTTGTCTTTGACTCGTACTGAAAATGAATCATCTGATCAGTTCCGTACAGGATCACTTTGATCTGCTCCGGCTTCATCTTGTTGATTGGTGTTAGCAAATCAAAACCGATTTTTTTCCCGACTGCCCTGAGCTCCTGCCTCCTAAAGGAGGAAAACCTGCCGCTCCACGGCACTATTGCTCCGTCAAGAATTGATTTTGTCCTGTCTGGGATGACCAAGTCAGGATCAAACTCCATCTTCACCCCCAGCCCATTGCATGCCTTGCAGGACCCAAACGGCGAGTTGAATGAAAACGATCTCGGCTCGATTTCCCCTATTGTTATCCCGCAATATGGGCAGGCGTTGTTCTGCGAGAACATTCTTTCGTCTTTTTCTGCTGCTATGAGGACGTATCCTTTTGCAGCCTTGAGTGCAGTCTGGATTGCTTCAAAGAGCCTGCTTTTTTCCGCCTTTGACGTCTTTAGCCTGTCTACTATGATTTCGATGTTGTGCCATTTCTGCCTGTCAAGCTTTGGCGTCTCGCCCTCAAGGGGGACAATCTGACCGTCTACGCGCGCACGTGAATACCCGTCTTTTTTCATCTGCTCGAACAGTTTTTCATACGTCCCCTTTTTTCTCTGGATTAGCGGTGCTAGGACCAGAATCTGTTTTTCGTCATAATCTTTGAAAATTGACTCGCAAATCGATTCTATTGACTGGTTTGAAATCTTTCTTCCGCACTTTGTACAGTGTGGAATGCCGATTCTGGCATAGAGCAGCCTTAGGTAATCGTAGATCTCAGTGGTGGTGCCGACAGTTGAGCGCGGGTTCTTCGATGTGGTCTTTTGCTGAATTGAAATTGCAGGCGAGAGGCCCTCGATCGAATCGACATCTGGCTTGTCCATCATTTCTAAAAACTGTCTTGCATAGGCGGAAAGTGACTCCACGTACCTTCTCTGGCCCTCCGCATAAATGGTGTCAAACGCCAAAGTGGACTTGCCAGAGCCCGACAGGCCGCTGATTATTACAAGCTTGTTTTTTGGTATCTCTAAATTCAGGTTTTTTAGGTTGTGGTGCCGTGCGCCTCTAATTTTTAATAAATCCCGTCGCTGATCATTCATGCGTCTTAGCACCTAGTGTAGGTCATACAAAGCCCATTGTCCGAATCGGTAATCAAATCTAACATGCCTTCTGTAAGCACCATTGGGGTTTAGATCAATTTCTAGCTTTTACTGGACGTGTCAATCACGGTAGGTTGACAGGGATTTCACCCGATCCAACTTATGTCATCTGGGCTGCCAAACGTCGTTCCTGACTGGGGACTGTTCCTCTTGAGGAATCTTGGATGTGAAAACGCGGAAACTTGGCTGGTTTTAATATTGTGTGCCCTTAGCCAATTAGAGTACCATGAATGCAAAGTTGGCAGCCGCATTGCTCATTGTAACGTCAATAACTGCAATTGCGCTGTCTGTCTTGGTATTCTCACAGCAGGCGCGGCAAGATAATGACGTGCTGTTTCAGGCATCCTCGCTTGACTCCCTTTTGAGAGGCTCCTATGAGGGAAAAATAACTGCGCATGATCTGCTTGACCATGGGGATTTTGGACTGGGTGCCATGGAATACATGGACGGGGAACTGGTGTGCCTTGACGCTGCGTGTTACAGGGTTGCAGTGGATGGTGCGGCGCACAGACTTGCCCCCGAGTCCAAGATTGCTTTTGCGGCAGCTGTTTTTTTCAAAGCCGACAGGACATCTGATGTTGGCATGCAGCGTAACTTTACGGAATTGCAAAAACACCTCGATGGAGAAATTATGGAAAAAAACAGCATGTTTGCAATAAAGGTGAGCGGTTTCTTTAGCAACGTGACTGCGCGCAGCATACCAAAACAAGACACGCTGTACGTTCCGCTGTCCCAAGTCGTTGCGAATCAGACAGTGTCTCACTTTTCAAATGTTCGGGGAACCCTTGTTGGATTTTACATGCCAGATTATATGAAAGAGATCAACGTTGCGAAATACCACTTTCATTTTATTGCTGACGGCCGGGATTTTGGGGGGCATCTAATTGACGTGAACATTACAAATGGAACTGTCCAAATTTCCAAAATAACCCAGGCACGCATAGTCACGTGAGTCCAGGGCGTATCAGAAAAACCCGCTACGCCTAGTTTAATTAAAAATGAATATCTGTTTGAACTGATCACCAAATAATTAATCTCTGATTGTCTTGATGTTACTGTCGGATGCAGGATGTTAAGACCAAGCTCGCCTTGGTAGTTGGAATATGCCTTATCGCCCTGGTTGCGTCAATGGTGACGCTTCCTTTTAGGAATGCTGACTCTGCTGTGCAAAAGATCTCCGGCGGCAACATCCAGAAATTAGAGGATTCTGAAAAAAAGCTCTTCCGCTTCATGATTCATGAAAAAGCAGAGATGGAATCAAAAATGGACGGGAAAAATCAGCTCTACACGAGGCCTGCTGTTCTGGGAAATGACTAGTTCTTGTTTGGGCAATAGCTACCTTTTCTTTTCAATTTCGACCTGAATTCGCCGTAGCCTGTCCCTGCACTCTATTGCTTTTTCAAAATCTAGATCTTCCGCATATTTTTTCATCTGTGCCTCGACCTCTATGCTCTCCCTGCTGAGATCATGGGGCGACTTGTTTTTGATGTCGTCTAGCGCTGCGACCTGCTCTGGAATTGATTTTATTATTGTCTTTGGGGTTATGCCGTGTTTTTTGTTGTATTCTATCTGCCTTTTCCTCCTGCGATTCGTCTCCTCTATTGCTGACTTGATTGACTTTGTGATGGTGTCTGCATACAAAATGGCAGCACCGTCAGAGTTTCTTGCAGCCCTTCCAAACGTCTGAATGAGGCTGGTGTTGTTTCGCAAAAATCCTTCCTTGTCTGCATCAAGTATCGCGACAAGCGACACCTCGGGGATGTCAAGTCCTTCCCGTAGCAGGTTTATTCCGACCAGTACGTCAAAGTCGCCGAGTCTCAGCTGTCTGATCAGCTCTGTTCGTTGCAATCCCTCTATTTCCGAGTGGAGATATCTGACGCGGACCTCTTTTTTTGAGAGGTACTCTGCCAAGTCTTCTGCCATTCTTTTTGTAAGCGTGGTCACAAGCACGCGCTGGCCGCTTGCTGCCCTCTTGCTTATTTCCAAGACCAGATCATCCATCTGGTTTTTGGTGGGCCTTACCTCGATTACAGGATCCAAAAGCCCAGTAGGGCGCACAAGCTGTTCTGCAATATGAAATGATTTTTTCCTCTCATATTCCGATGGGGTGGCGGACACAAAAATGCAGTTCTTGATGTATTGCTCAAACTCCTCAAATTTTAGCGGCCTGTTGTCAAATGCGCTTGGCAGCCTAAACCCATAATCGATAAGTGCCTTTTTCCTGGTATGGTCACCCCCATACATTCCGTGGAGCTGGGGTATTGTCACGTGTGACTCGTCAATTACCAGTAGAAAATCGTCCCCGAAAAAGTCCAAGAGGCAAAATGCCTTCTCGCCTGCTTTTCTTCCGTCAAAATGCCTTGAATAATTCTCAATTCCTGAGCAATATCCTAGCTCTTCGATCATCTCAAGATCAAACTTTGTCCTCATCTCAAGCCTTTGCCTCTCAAGCTCGTTTAGCTCGCCAAGCCTTTCTTTTAGCTCTTCTTTGATTGATCTTACCGCCTTTTGCCTGACGTCGCCTGCGACCAAGTAGTGCTTTGCCGGAAATATTTTGATGGAACTTGCATCTCTTTTCTCCTTCAGCGCTATGTGATCTAAAACGGAAATTTTCTCAACCTCGTCTCCAAACAGTGAGATCCTCACCATGTCTTCGGAATATGCCGGGACTATGTCTATGGTGTCCCCCTTTACTCTGAAATTGCCAGGTGCTATCTCTACGTCGTTGCGCTCGTACCTAGCGTTTACTAGTTTTTTTATTATTTCGGAGCGCTCTGTTTTTTGGCCCTTTGTTATGGTTATTGCCATCTTCTCCCACTCGCCTGGGGAGCCAAGCGAGTAGATGCATGAGACTGTTGCGACAATTATTGTTGGCTCGCCTGAAAGCAGCATTGCGGTTGCCTCCAGCCTCATTTTTTCGATT
>DATIGB010000086.1:0-13334 GCA_035454985.1 Candidatus Nitrosotenuis sp. | reverse complement strand
GCATAATTTGGCATATAATTTTTGTTTATTGCTTTCCCAACAATACAAAGTTCTTTCTTACCGAATCCCGATATGACGCAAAAGGGTCCTTAGAGCCGGAGCACTTTTTGCATATGCAGAGCCCGGAGACTGCATCGCGGTCACAGTCGTCCTGAAATTCGCATTGCACACAACCTGCCTGACCGCCGCACACAATGCACTTTAGCTCCTTTACCTCGCTTGATGCGCATTTTTCGTGCTTTACTCCAAGCCCCTTTGCCCACAGGCCTGTCTCGTTTGCTTCGATTTTCTGGTTGCACACGACGCAGGTTCCAGGGAACTTCATGGCAATTTTGCGCCAGCTCACTGTAGTGCCATCTCCTTTTCCATGATTTCGTTGTATTCTGGGCTTAGCTCAAGTGCAAGTTTTTTGTTTTTCATGCAGAATAAAATGTATGGAAAATAAAACGTGGCAATCGCGCTTTGCGAAACATGAAATCTTTTTGCAAGAACCGATGCAAGCGACCTAATTGCCTTTCCATCCCATCGTATCCTATTGAGAAGCGGCCATGGCAGATTATACTGCGAAAATTGGACCTGGGTGCCATCGCTGTACAGTTTGAGCAGAATATTGTCAAGGTATCTGAGGAGCCGCCATTCTTGTGTTCGCATTATTTTTCCGTACAGGACATCTGCTTCGGACAAGACATCTAGCATTCTTGCCAGATCTTTTCCTGGAAGGTTGCTTGTCACTATGCTGGAATAAAACGCGTTGATTTTTTCTCGCGGATCTATTCTTAATGAGTACAAGACGATTCGTGCCTCTTCTTTTGATTTTGCCTTGAAGAACGCATTTACTGCGGGCTCGACATCCAGTGTTTCAAATGACCTGTCTGTCGGCGCATCAAACCCAGTCACCTGTGCTTGTGTCATATTGAGCATAGATCGAATGTCTCCACGGGATTCAGTAATCACTTTGATCATAGATCCCGGACTGAGCTTTTCCCCCTCGTCCCTTAGAACTTTTTCAAGATACAGTCTTAGCAGTCTTGGCGGCACAGGCCTCAGGTAGACTGTTTTTGTTGTCTTTTTGATTGCCTTCATCTTGTCTGACTGATCAGAGTTTGCGGCCAAGACTATTGGAACTGTAGGTTCCTTGAGGATCTTCAGCAGCGCTTCGACTCCGCCAAAATCAGAGCGGCCGTGAATTCCATCCACCTCGTCTATGAAGACAAGCGGTTTGCCAAGCAGCGTCGTATTTCCCAAGAGCGGGGTTAGAATCTCGTCTATGTTTGTCTTGTTTCTGACATCGCTTGCGTTAAGCCCTATTATGTCATAGCCAAATTCCTTTGCAGTGATTCCAGCAAGAGTTGTTTTGCCGATTCCCGGCGGCCCAACTAAGAGAATTGGCTTTGCTCCTCGTTTCCACTTGACTAGCCAGTCAACAAACGAGTTTCTTGCTTCCTCATTTCCAACCATGTCGGAAATTTTTTGGGGCCTATGTTTTTCAGACCACATCATTTTTTGATCACTTGGGGATGTTGGCAGAAAATTCTGGCCAGAGGTTTACCTTGCTTAGTTGATTATACCAATACTGGTTGTAGTGCTCTACTGTCAAAAACAGAAATTCCAGAAATTCCGTATGGGCAAATTCCTTTGGCAGCAGTTCAAGCGCTAGCCTCGCATCGCTAAGGTACAGCTCGCTTTTTTTCATGGTAAAATCAAATCCCTTTTTGACATCATTAGTCAGAAAGGAGTAGTAGAGGGGCCAGGAGGGGACCTTTACAAACTTGTTTTTTATCGAGTCTTCTATTTCGTTTCCACATCCTACAGATTCGGCTGCTCTGGCCATACCCAGATAAAAGATTTCGCCGAGCGGATTTTTGCCAAGCGCCATGTTACGGCCAGCAGTGCCCATCACTGCACGGTATTTTTTGTAGCACTCGTTCATTTTTTCTTCTGTGATTTTTCTTGGGTTTGTCTTTAGCTTGGTATCGATGTACTGGCCGATGCGCGCATCCTTGAACCCTTCTTCGAATTCCTCTAGGACATGTGCTCCGCCCTTTGCTATTTTTGTGCGTGCAAGCCTCAGAATATACGGGTTCATCAGCTTGTAGTCGTCAAGGTACTCAAGATCCTCGTCCTTGTCGACTATTCTATCCATCGGCTCGCTGAGATCAATTGCTATTATATGGCCATCAACCAAGTCCTGCCGCATTTGCGGGTCGTTGGTTCCAGTGTAGGCAGCAGACGCGTCATAAAGCGCGTTAAACACTGGAAATGTCATCTTTACAAAATTGGAATTCAGTATTCGCAGTACTCTGTCCTTTAGCGTATCACGGTCTTCAAGTTTTGACTTTATTGGGCCAATTTCAGACTCTTGCAGGATTATTTCTGCGGAGCCTACCTCCAGCGCAAATTCTTTTTGTGTCGAGCCTGGAGAGGAGTCCGATTTTATCTCCCGAAGCAGGTCGTCTGTGAATCTGTCTGCAAAGTTTGGAAACTCTTTTTCCGCTTCGTCCTTGTACTGGTTGAATAATCGATAGCCCTTTGATTTGAAAAGAGCTTGTTTTATGATTTGTTTTCCAGGCTTTGTCGACATTAACGCTTCTTTGCTGACAACAGACTGGTCCTTGCCACTCACACATGCACACCCCTTTTCTTATTATTTATGCTTTCAAAAATCCTTGACTTAAATTACGAAAAACTCTAGATGCGATGTGCAACCAATCCAAGTTCTCAAAGAAGCTTCAAGATTAGTTTATCAGAACGTAAAGAATTTGGCAGGAACAAAAGCTGCCGGAAAGGACCACGGGGTTGGTGCGGGCGGAGATATTTCACGAAAGATAGACATCGTAGCAGAGAAAACTGTTCTTGATTATCTTAAAAAAATAAAATTTGATTGTGTTGTCCTTGGTGAAGAATGCGGCAGAGTAGAGCTGTCAAAAAAGCCAAAGGGATTTGTCATAATGGATGCAGTGGACGGCTCTGCAAACGCAGTCAGGGGGCTTCCGTTCTTTTGCTGCTCGCTTGCGTTTGCGACAGAGGACAGGCTCAGTGCAATTACTGCCGGGGTAGTAACTGATTTGTCATCAGGCGACATGTACTGGGCAACAAAAGGAAGCGGCGCCTACTGTAACAAAAAGAAAATCTGTGTTCACAAGGAAAAACCAGTGTACAAAATAATAGGAGTCAACGTCTCAGGTGCAAAGCCTCAGCTGGTAAAAAGAATTCAGCCCCTTTTTGAAAACTCAAACCACACAAGGCACCTTGGAGCAAACGCCCTTGAGCTTGCACTTTTTGCGCGGGGTTTGATTGACGTCTACATAGACCTAAGAGAGAAGATCCGCGTAACGGACATGGCTGCCGGGTATCTCATTGCAAAAGAGGCAGGAGGAATAGTTCTGGATCAAAAAATGAAACCGCTGGACTCGAATCTTGCTTACGAGACCAGGCTTTCGTTTATAGCTGCGGCAAGTAATGAAATTCTTGAAGAAATTTCAGAGCAGCTAAAGATGTAACGTGCTTTAGATTTGTGGAATGTTCGGTGTATCGTGTTTTAATTGCTTCTCAACAAGCTCAATTGACGTACATGGCATGAACCTTCTCCAAAACTGACTGGTCTACAAAGGCACCCAAGTCTGCATTTGGCACAGACTGTTTGCTAGTTTTTCTTCGTCTGACGGTGCGGGTTTTTTGGTTTAAAGAAAAATTAAGCGCCCTCGGCGGGATTTGAACACGCGTCTCAGCCGTGACAGGGCCGAATTCTAGACCGGGCTATACTACAAGGGCTTGAGTCTTTATGTAAAAAATCCTTTTTTAAAGTTTACATCTGATGTCAAAGGACTACTAAAAGGCTAAATTATACACGATTGGCAAAACCATCGAAGGGTTCGTAGCTCAGCCAGGTAGAGTACCGGACTTTTAATCCGGCTGTCCGGGGTCCGAATCCCCGCGAACCCGCCTTTATTCAATTTCAAAACCAAGTCCTTTGGCGCATATTCCGAAAATTGACCGTAAGGTAATTGATTCCAAAGCTCTTCAGCAGAAAGCACCCCGCATTCTGAAATCATTTTCTATTTTTGCAGCATCGCGTCATTTTCTCGTACGGATGCCGGTTTTTGCTTTCTTTTTGGCTCCCTGACCCTTGGTAAGCAGCTTTACACCGTCAGATGTCTTGAACTTTGTCTTTTCCTGCACTTTGGGAATCGGTGGCTTGTCGGCTTTATGCGGGTCCTTGTACAGGTTAGGATACTTGAGTGCCAATTGCGCGGCGTTCTCTTCTCTTGAGAGTTTCTTGTCGTCTCCAGCTTTTGATTTGTTTTGATTGACGTCAGACTCTGCAAATCCGCCGTTTGTAAACAGGGATGAGAACAGGATTAATGCTGCAGTTATTCCGATTACGGTCTTCAAAGCAGCACGTGTGTAAAATATCGAATTAAAGAGTTTTTGCATAACTTTCAGCTGTGAAAACAGAATGCCTGGCGTTCAGTAAAAGTAGGATTTACGTAAGGCTACATTTTGGTCTTATCAATATTATACGAAATTGTATTGCTAGTGATTTTGATTTGCACATCACACCCTAACTCACGAAACGACGTCTCATACAATGATGCAAAGTATTATGACCATTTGCTACCCATCATTTGCACTCAGATGCAGTCATACAAGAACAGATGTATGCATGATTCAAAAAGACAAAATTAGGAAACCATTACAACAAACGCGGAAAATCAAGCCAAAGGCTGGATTTGTCATAATCGCCTAAAAAACGAGCTAGGCTAGGGATTTTACTTTTTTTGCCAGAGATTCGAGGGCCGAGGCAACTTCGTTGCTCCGTTTTGTTGTGCCCGTCCTGTACAAGTTTACTTTTGTCTTTCTGTTGGAGACCATTCTTTTTTGTTCAGAAGTTCCCGAAGACCCCTGGGAAATTCTGCTTTTCAGGGACGACTCGTCGTTAACAGAGGTGATTATTTTCAGCATCTTCTTAGAATCAATTTCCTTTTCTTTGAGCGATTTGTTGATTTCTGCCAGAGTTAGTTCTGAGAGGGATTTTTTTGACTCGTGTGCAGACTGTACCAGCTGGCCTACAATTTTGTGAGTTGTCCTAAATGAAAGTCCTTCCCTTACAAGCGCCTCTGCCACATCAAGCGCCGCCAGATATCCAGAATTTGCGGCCTTTTTCATTTGTTCCTTATTGACCTTCATTGTAGCAAACATTGCGTTTATCACAAGTAGTGCGGATATTGCGATTTTTGATGTGGACCATACTGATGGCTTGATTTCCTGCAGATCCCTCCCATATCCAGACGCAAGACCCTTCACGGTAGACAGGACTGCAACCAGGTTTCCAATTACACGTGCCGCCTTTCCACGCGTTAGCTCCAAGATGTCCGGATTTTTTTTCTGAGGCATTACGCTTGAGGGGGATGAGAACTGATCAGACAGTTCAACAAACGAAAATTCCGAAGTTGACCATATTATCAAGTCCTCGGCGATGCGGCTCAGGTTCGTCATCAGAATAGTTACAGTGCCCACGTATTCGGCCACGACGTCACGGCTGCTTGTTGCGTCAATGGAGTTTTCCACCAACCCCTTGAAACCAAGCATCCTTGCGGTGCTGTTTCTGTCAATTGGAATACTTGTTCCCCCAACCGGCCCGGCCCCAAGCGGTGACTCGTTTATCCTCCCATAGACCACATAGAGTCTGTCCAAATCACGAAACAGTGCATCCGAATACGCAAGCAGATAGTGCGAAAAAGTGCCAATCTGTGCCTGCTGAAGGTGTGTGTAAAGAGGCATCGGGGTACTTGTGTGTTTTTCCGCAAGCGTTACCAGTGTTTCTATTGTGTCCAGTATGCATTTGCACAAAATGTTAATGTCGTCACGAATCTTCATGCGTAGGTCGAGTGCCACCTGGTCATTACGTGACCTGGCAGTGTGCATCTTGCCGCCGATTTTCACTCCAGTCTTTTTTATGACAAGGGATTCAACCAGCTCATGAATGTCCTCTGCAGAGGAATTGTTTTGAAATTTTTCTTTTTTTAGTTTTTCCAGGGCCTGAAGGATTTTTTTGATTTCTAATCTGGTGATGATTTTATTTTCATAAAGCATTATTGCGTGAGCTTGACTCCCAATGATATCATAGAACGCAATTTCAGAGTCATCGGAAATTGAAGAAACATAGTCAAGTGTTTGCTTGCCAAGGTTTTGGTCTAGTCGTGACCGATACATCAAACTAGGGATTATAATGGTTATATATAGCATAGACGCTTTGTCGCATATGACTCAGGATTTACAAGAGTTGAGAAGAAAAATTTTTGACGAGTTATCTGGAATTGTAGATCCGGAGATAAACACGTCGATTACCGACCTAGAGCTGGTAGACAATGTCGACATTGCAAACTCTTCAGTAAAAGTCGACCTGCACTTGACGAGTCCGTTTTGCCCAGCAGTGTTTGGTTTTAAGATTGCGCAGGATGTTCATGACAATCTTTTGAAGCTGGACGGAATTAACGACGTGAAGGTAAACGTCTCAAATCATTTCATGGCAGAACAGATTAACAATCAGGTAAACAACAGTCCAAATCCGAAAAAGACTGCGCCTTAGATTATTTCTTAAACCCAAGCAGGTATCCGCGAAGCATTTGTATTCCCATTGCAGGGTCTACTCCTTTTGGACACACTTGGCTGCATGAGCCAGCAAAATGGCACCGCCAGATTCCGTGCGATTCATCAATAATCTTTAGTCTTTGGTTTTTGCCCTTGTCACGGTTGTCAGCAACATATCGGTATGCCTGCGTAAGTGCCTGAGGTCCCAAAAACGACGAGTCAGTAGCCATTGTAGGACATGCGGAATTGCACAGTCCGCATTTTATGCAGCTTGAAAACTGGATGTACTCTTCGACCTGCTCGGGGGTCTGCAGGAACTCCTTTGTGTTTGTAGAGACCTCGGATTCATCATTTATGATAAAGGGCTTCATTTTTTTATGAGTGCCAAACATTCCCTCAAGATCAACAACTAGGTCTCTTACTACGGGATAGTTGTTCATTGGCTCTACGGTAACAACATCAGAGTCTAGTTCAGAGATTTTTGTAAAGCATGCAAGTCCAGGTCTTCCATTAATTTTCATTCCACAGGAGCCGCACGAGGCCTGCCTGCAGGAATATCGTACAGCCACTGAATGATCCAGGTGTTTTTTCACATCCAGAATTGCGTCTAAAACGGTTGTCCATCTTTCGTATGGGACCTTGAACTCTGCAAACTGGGATCCAGAGTCGTGCTCTGGATTGGATTTCGCTATTCTCAGCATTATTGTCTTTGATGAAGAGACTTCGGTTGATGACTGCTCTTCTGCTATTTGTGTGTCAGCCATTCTACGTCATCCCCATGCTTGTCATCAATATAGTTCTTGAACCATATGCTATCAATATTGCCATTGCGGCAAGACATCCATAGGTCACTGCCTTTTCGTATGACCTGCCCTGCTTTAGCTCAATCAGAATAACGCGCAATCCGTTAAAGCCGTGGACGGAAAGCAGCACTAGGATTAGTTCAAGCATTATTGCGTATGGAACAAACTTGTAGTTTGCAACCACGTTCTCATACTGGAGCGAGTCGCCAAAGCTCATCATCGTTATCCTAAACAGAATGTGAACTGCGACTAGGACAACTGCCCCAAGGGCGGTTCCATAGTGAATCTTCATGATTATGCTTTCTCGCATTTTATTCACCAAACAATACGCTCAATCCATACATCATCGCAAGAGCGGCAACTCCAATTGAGGCATAGATGCAAAGTTTGTTTTTCATGTTTTGCGAGTTTGGCAGGTATGGATAATCAGGTCTTGTCGGCTTTCCAACTCCTATCCCTCCATGCGCAAACATGAGTCGTATTCCGTTTGCGGTGTGAAATACGCACATTCCTATAACCAGTGTAAGTATTATGTGTCCTTGAGTTGTCTGTGTGAGCTGCAGCATCGAGTCCCAGACGGACTTGCCATTCAGTATTGAGCTTGTCTCATAGATGTGGCCGATAAGATATGCAAGCAGACCAAGCCCGGTGATTCTCATCAGCCAGTATGAAACCCGCTCTATTCCATATCTGCCCGGGTTTGCCATGCCCTTGATTCCTTCCCGATTTTCGTTTCTTTTCATGCTAGTATTTCCTCTCCACTGGTTTGTATCGCGTTATGGTAACTGGATGTTTTTTCATGATTGGCTCCTTTGGATCATAGTAAGCAAGAGTATGGTGTAAGAAGTTTGCATCGTCCCTTTGCGGATAGTCAAGTCTTGAGTGTGATCCACGCGACTCGCGTCTGTTAATTGCTCCAACCAATACAACTTCTGCAACCCGGAACATTGAATCAAGCTCCATAACGTTTGTAAAGTTTGTGTTGTATTCCTTTGCTTTGTCATCTACATGTTTCCATGTTTTACTTTTCAGCTCGCGTAATTTCTTGAGTCCTTCAACCAGATCGGATTCCGTTTTAAACACATATGCCTTGTCATTCATAATATCGGTTAACTCCTGCCTTATTTCATACGGGTTGTATTCCCCTTGACCGCGGAAAATTCCATCGTAGATTCTTTTTTCTTCCAAGACAATCAGGTGATGCGGAAACGGCGATGACGGTTTGCTATTCATTGCATGTTTTGCTGCAAGCGCCCCTGTAATCTTGCCCCAGACAATGCATTCCGACGTAGAGTTGGCACCAAGCCTGTTTGCGCCGTGCACGCTGTTGCACGCAGCCTCGCCCGCAGCCCAGACGCCCTTTAGCTCAGTCGCACCGTCAATGTTGGTGTGTATTCCACCCATCATATAGTGACATACTGGCCTGATGTCCAGCATTTCCTGCGCAGGATCAATTCCGGAGAACTTGATTGATATTTCGCGAATCGCTCCAAGCTTTTCTTTGATAACCGCATCACCAATGTGTCGCAGATCAAGCTTCATGCAGTCCACTCCCGTTTCATGCTTGAATCCACGCCCCTCTTTGATTTCACTCATTATGGCTCTTGAGACAATATCCCTTGGTGCAAGCTCCATTTTTCCTGCAGCGTACTTGCTCATGAACCGCTCGCCGTCCTTGTTGATAAGATAGCCTCCTTCCCCCCTTGCGCCCTCCGTAATCAGAATTCCAGACGGCAAAATTCCGGTAGGATGAAACTGGACAAACTCCATGTCCTTTAATGCAAGTCCTGCACGATATGCCATGTCAATTCCATCAGGTGTTGATGACAGAGCATAAGTTGAAAAACTGTAAATTCTTCCGGCTCCGCCTGTTGCGATTATGAGCGACTTTGCCTTGATTGCGTAAAATGTTCCGCTTGAGATTTGTATTGCGGTTATCCCCATGAATTGCTGTCCGTCATGAATTATGCTTGTGACAAACCACTCGTTAAGAAATTCGATATTGTCAAACTTTTGGCACGTATCGTACAATGTCTGCATTTCAAAGAATCCAACTTTGTCAGACGCATATGTGGCTCGCGGAAAACTGTAACCGCCAAAATTGCGCTGTCCTATTCTTCCGTCTTTTCTCCTTGACCACGGCATTCCCCAATGATCTAGCTGGTAGACTTGCTGCGGCATTTCCTTGCACAGCAATTCTGCAACGTCTTGGTCTGCCAGAAAGTCGCTTCCCTTTACTGTGTCGTAGATGTGCGACTCTATCGTATCTCCCTCGTCTTCAAAGAGAACTGCCGCAGTACCGCCCTCGGCAGAGACAGAGTGAGAGCGCATGACTTGGACTTTGGAGATAACCCCGATCTTAATTGACGGACTTGTTTTTGCAGCCTCGATTGCGGCACGCAGACCTGCAAGACCAGATCCTACAATTATGAGATCGTATTCAATAGAATCTACCATTTTCTATCATCACTGTTGAAAATCCGATAAATATGTGTTGTAAATTTGGTTTGTGATAAGCAATTAGTAATGATTATATTTATCGCTAGCGATATCACTAGCGATGGTAGCCGAGTGGTTTCAAAGAGTAGGAAGTTCTGTTCCCAGAGGGTTTTCAAGGTATTTCATCTTGGATCTATTAACAACAAAATCATACACCGGCAAAGAAATCATTGATGCCGCAACCCGTCAAAGTGACGGAAAATGGAAGCCGTCTCCAGGTCTAATTTATCCACTGCTTGGAAGGCTCTTGGACGAGGGCCTAATTGAAGAGACGGATGACGGCAAATACCAAGTGACAAAGAAAGGAAAAGATACTTCGGATGATTTGCAGACGGTCAACAAGATAGTAAAAAACCAGCTTGACGTACTGCTCAGAATTGGAAATGTTGGACGGTTTGCTACAATGGACTTGCTTGAGAGAATGAACATGATGGGCTCCAGTCTTAGTTCAAACTTTATTAAAATGACAAAGGAAGAGACCCAGAAATACAGAAAATTCCTTGAATCAGAGCTAAAGAAGCTTGACGAGAGGGAAAGTAGTCAGGGCAAGGACATCAAGATAGATTAGGTTAGTTTTTAAAAATTAAGACTATGGCTTTTTACTGTGAGGTAGCCATTCCACGGCTCTTTAGCAGTTCTGCAGTGTGCATAGACACGCAGGCTGGCGCTCCAGTCACTGAGCGTTTGAGTAGCTTAAAGCCCTCATTACAGACAACTTCGGAGTTGGACTTGACTAGCTTTAATGGGGCAGGCACGCGCGGTGCTGGTGCCTTTACCTCTGATATTTGCTTGTCAGTTACAGATATTGCGTCATTAAAGACATTGGTCTTGCTGTTTAATTTGGCGTCCATGGTATGGATGATTATATCTGAAATATCAATTGGCTTTACCACTTTGAATGAAATGTCAACGCCCGTTCTGTACGAATCAACTTCGGACATTTTTACGGTCACGTCCTTGAGTATTCCGTTAGGATCTGTAACTGCAGATGTCTGTGAGACATCAGAGTCTTGTACAAGTGGTGCCTTTAGTGGCACATCAAACTTCTGGTTAAACGATATGGTGGCAAGAATGTTTACGTGTGAATCATCAGTATAGTTTCCAATAGAAAGCGAGGCATCTCTCAAATACTGACCACCGCTGTTTTCAAAGACCACAAGGTGTATCTTGACTGGTTGGCCGGTTTTTACTACTGTGGTTGGTAGAGTCTGGGTCAGTTCGGCAACATCAAAAGAGTTTCCGTTAATAGTGAATCCTT
Source organism: Candidatus Nitrosotenuis sp. (assembly GCA_035454985.1). GTDB lineage: Archaea > Thermoproteota > Nitrososphaeria > Nitrososphaerales > Nitrosopumilaceae > Nitrosotenuis. Next base: position 2,183 of record DATIGB010000086.1, on the reverse strand, counting down.
TATCGACAATTCGCTGTCCTTCGTATGTAACTCCCAATGTAGGCGCTTCACAGTCCCTTCTGCATCCAGTGTCCGCAAATGCGTTTACCGCCAGTAAGGATACGGATGCCAAAACGGAAGCGGCAATTATTAACTGAAACAGCGCTTTTGTCATTATTTTTAGCAAAACATGGATATAATTAAATCATATGCCGAAATCTCGAACATGACTTTACTTCAGCCACCAAAATAGGCATTCAAGTCAAAGCTAATCATAAATAATTTAAAGTTGCCATGATTTTTGATGAAAACTCTGAGGAAAATGATCAATGACTCCTCAAAGCCCTTTGTTATTCCCGGAGTGTACGATGCGATAGGCGCTAAAATTGCACAAAGGGTCGGTTTTGATGCGATGTTTCAGACTGGTTATGGGACATCTGCAACTTTGTTTGGCATGCCAGATTATGGTTTTATTGGTTCAACCGAAACAGTCGAAAATGCTCGCAGAATTTGCAGAGCAGTTTCGGTTCCTGTGATTGTCGATTCAGATACCGGCTACGGCAATGCGTTAAGTGTTTGGAAGCTTGTCAACGAGTTAGAGTCTGCAGGGGCGGCTGGAATTTTCTTGGAGGATCAAAGATGGCCAAAAAGATGTGGTCATATGAGCGGAAAGGAGGTAATCGAAAAAGAAGAATATGCCGAAAAGCTGCAGGCTGCGCTTGATGCCAGAAAGAGCAAAGACTTCATCATAGTTGCGCGTACAGATGCCAGAGCAACAATGGGAATTGATGAGGCAATAGAGCGCGGCAAATACTACAGGAAGATAGGTGCCGATGTGGTTTTTGTTGAGGCTCCCAAGTCTATTGATGAGATGAGAAAAATAGGCAAGTCAATCAACGCCCCGCTTGTGGCAAACATGATTGAGGGGGGCGCAACTCCGGTCATCCCGTCTGCCACTTTGCACAAAATGGGCTTTAAGATAATTTTGTACCCGCTTTCGATTCTTTATGCAAATGCGTTTGCGTCACTTCAAATCCTAAAGGAGCTAAAGAAATCAGGCACCACGACAAAGTTGAAGAAAAACGTGGTTAGTTTTGAGGAATTCAACAACTTGGTGGACTTGGCCAAGTTCAGAAATCTTGAAAATCGCTACAAAAGGAAACCATAAAATAAAAAAGATCAAGTAAAGAGCTATTAAGAAGGGTTTCTCTTTACTTCAATTTCTATTGTCGATACGTTTCGTGTCTTGCCATCTTGTGATTCGAGTTGCTCAGAACCGATCTTTATTTCACCTATTGAATACCCAGCATTTTCTGTCTTGCGTGAGATGATTTGTGAAACATCTACTGCACGACCGATTGTGAGTCCCCTGGCTTTGATACGCACTGATGGCAAGTTCGCCAATTGGATGAGCGTAGAAGTAACATACGCCATCAAAGGTTTCTTGCCAATGAAGATTACGTCTCTGTTTTCGGTTGACATGTACTGATGACCGCGCATGGATAATTTAAAGCTAAAATGAAAAAATCGAGTATTGCAAAATTTCTTATTAACTAGATAGCCATTCAAAATCAAAATGGCAAGTCCTGAGCGGGTTGAGAGCATTATGCATTCGGATTCCAAAGAAGAAAAAATCAAAATTCTTGAATGGGCGTGCAAATGCTGCGATTCGGCCATACTAAATACGATAATTTCAGCCCTGGATGATAGCGACATCCAGATCAGAGGAGAGGCTTTTAGCTCACTAGTACTAAATGAAAACGACATATCGGATATTCTGATACAAAATCTAAACAGCCAGAGCAAGAACGTGAGGGGTTTTTCTTTGCTTGTTCTTGCAAACAGAAACGACAAAAGGGCAATCCCAAAAATGATAGAATTCACGTCAGATGAAAGCCCAATGGTAAGGTCTTGCGCGGTTGGGGCACTAGGGCATCTAAAGGTAGCAGAGGCGATTCTGGCAATCCAAAAATGCATGAAAGACCCCAACTTGGAGGTAAGGAAAAGCGCCATAAAGGCAGCAATAGATGTCGGGGACCGGACAGCCCTTGAGAAGATTGACGAGATTTGCAAAGAAGACGATCCAGAAATCAGAAATTTGCTGGACTATGCAAAAAGTAAGTTATAGATGGACCGGGAGGGATTTGAACCCTCGATCTCACCCATGCCAAGGGCGTATCCTACCAGTCTAGACGACCGGCCCA
>DATIGB010000085.1:0-4112 GCA_035454985.1 Candidatus Nitrosotenuis sp. | reverse complement strand
GAATTCTTGGACAAATTGTAGGCCTTTTTCGGTTATCGTATAAAGGCGGTTTTTGTCTGTTCTTACGGATTCTACCAGGCCCGCACTTGAGAGTTTTTCGCATTTTTCTATCACGGCGTAGTGTGACAGGTTTGCTCTTCTTGATATTGCGGAGACAATGGTTCCTTGTCTTCCTCCTTCCATGGCGACATCTAAGATATCACCCATTATGCCCATTTCTGAGCGGTATTGTTGTTTTGACATGCCATAGTAGTGGAGGGAGAGATTAATCAGGGACGTTTTGAAACTTCATAGCGGAACGCATAGCGGAACGGGCATTTCAGCTCCTGAAACACCCTGGAATTGGGTGCTTTTTGGTGCGGGGGAAGGAAAACAAAGTTTTGTATGTTGTTGGAAATTTTGCTCAAAGTGAGGTTTTGATTCCAACTTTATGTTTATTAGTAATTATTCTGTATAGTTTACAAGAATCTGTGGTATAATGTTTGAAAAATTTAAGAAGGGTGAATCTACCCAGCAAGATACAGGCATGATGGAACAAGAAAAGCCAGCGTTCACAGCGGAACAGGTAAAAACACCTGAGAAACCAGCTGTTTCCGACTCTGATATTGGTATTGGCGACCTGATTAACAAGCGTACCAAGCTAGAAGAGGCAATAGACTATGTCGGATTGATGATTAAAAACCTCAAAGACAAGCGTACCAAGCTAGAAAAAGAGATAGAAGACGAGTCGGTCGATATCAAAAATCTAAAGGAAAAGCTGGTCAAAGTAGGTGAATACATTGAAGAGGAGAACCGCGGAATTAGAGATCTGTCCAACAAAAGATCCATGGTAGAAAGAGAAGCAGACGAGGTGGGAGTTCTTATAAACAATCTACGAAACAGGCTGGCAAACATTGATTCTGTGGTAGAGAGCGAAGCCAACAAGGTAAAGACCATCAAGGATTCGCGACCAGAGACCTGAATTATTTAAAAAATTAGTAAGAAAGAGAGAAAAAGATACTAAACGTATCTTGATGAGGCTGCAGACTTTGCGCTCACAGGTGTTGATGGGAATCTATCACCAACAGATGATTCTGCGACTGCTGCTGCTTCTTCTAGAATCCTTTCAGATTCTTCGTTCATGGACTGATCCATACCAAATGCGCCTTCGCCTTGGAATGATTCCATCATTAGACCATTCAACATCTCAGTCATCATACCTAATTCGCGATCCGCCTCTGGCATGAATTTGCCAAGTGAAGACTTGAGGCTTCTCATTAGACCGATTGTAGGTGCTATTGTGACTACGGTGTCTCCTAGGTCGTGGAATGTCGTTAATCTGAGTTCGATCTGTTCTAGTGCCATTCTTACGTTTCCTAGCATTTTTGAGACCTTGCGGACTTCGGCTAGTTCGTTTGCTAAAACTTTGCTAGTGTGAACGTCATGTTTTTGAGTCGCTGTGACGATTCTTTGGAACAGTTTGTCCTCTCTTTGCTTTAGTTTAGTGACCATTCCGTCCAGTTTTGAGACTTGGTTGGTGATGTTTTTGATAGCCATCTCAATTCTTGGCTTCAATGATCCTTTTGGCTTTAAGACGTCGTTGAACTTTTCAGATATGCTTGGTGTTGGTGGTTTTGACCATGAGTTTTGGAAGTTTGTCATGGCCGTCATTATGTAGTTTATTGAAAATGAAAAGTGTGAAATCTATTTTACTAAAAGATAGAATAAGCTAGGGAAAATCTAAAAATAAAAAACAAAACGCGCCTAGTTTATTGGGCTAGAATGCTTTGCGGATGCATTTTTTTGATGTGAACCTCTATTCCGTGCGTGGAAGAGATGGCCTCACTACACAATGGACATTTAACCATTTTATTGATTGTCCCTCAAATAGATACTATATAAGACTTACGTTTTTTACTTCTATGAGCTGGTAAAACAAGGATTGTTTTTGACTCAACATTTTCAAAACTGGACTTTGTTTTAGAAAACACTAGCTGTCTTTTTTGTTGGTTTTTGTTTGTGTCTTTTTTTGGCTAGAATAATTTTTACTATTTTGGTTTTTTCGTAAAAAGAATTTCCGAGACTGTTCTAGTGATTGATTTTTTTCTTTTTTCTCAGATTATCATATTGGCGATAACATGTAAAATTTAAAATTGATTACCATCAACCTACGTTTCCACTCCACGAATGATATCGGCAAAAAAGGCATTCATTATAGTTAAATCTTTTTATTGAGAATCAAAAAAACTTGGTTTGAACTTATGACACAAACTTCACGAAGTAGCGATAGATGTCCACGTTGCTCTAAAGGATCAATGTTAACAGATGGAAGTACGGGAGAAATGTTTTGCAATACATGCGGTTTTGTCGCTACCGAAAGAGTTGAGGAGGAAGGACCAGAATGGCGTTCATTCTCAAAAGAAGAAGGAGAGAACCGAACTAGGACTGGAACCCCAACATCGCTGGCAATGCATGACATGGGTCTTGCAACCATAATCGGCCAAGCTGACAAGGATGCATCTGGAAAGCCACTTACATCCTCGATGAAAAGCACGATTGAAAGACTCAGGACTTGGGACAGTCGGAGCCAAGTACATGAGCCGGTAGACAGAAACTTTAGGCAGGCATTTAGTGAGCTTGACAGGCTAAAAGACAAGCTGGCACTATCTGATGCCGTAATCGAAAAGACTGCCTATATTTACAGGAAGGCGCTTGACAAAGGCCTTGTTAGAGGTCGCTCAATTCCAGGACTTGTTGCTGCAGCATTATACGCAGCATGCAGAAACACAGAGACTCCAAGGACGCTTACCGACGTAGCGAATGGAATCAACATCAAACGAAAGGATGTGGCAAGATGTTACAGATTGCTTCTCAGGGAACTGGAACTGAAAATGCCAGTGGTAGATCCAATCAAGGGAGTTGCAAGAATCGCAAGCATTGCAGATCTAAGTGAGAAGACAAAGAGAAAGGCACTTGAATTCCTAAAGGAGGCAAGCCGTATTGAGGTTTCCGCAGGAAAGGATCCAATGGGTCTTGCAGCGGCAGCACTTTACTTGGCTTGTGTGATGCTAGGAGAAAACAAGACTCAGAAAGACATTGCTCAGGCTGCAGGCGTAACAGAAGTGACAATCCGAAATAGATACAAAGGTCTCAAAGAAGCACTAAAACTCTAATCTTTTTTTAATTTTTCTAAATCTTAATATCAATTGATTTTGATTTTTATTTGTGAGAAAGAAACTAACAATCATAGTCATGGTTGCGATTACAATAGCTGCTATGGCTGCAATTGGCTCATCAATGCTTTCTGGAACAAAAAACCCACACGAGCAAATTTATCATGTAATGCTTGCAGATCCCAAGCTATATCACGACGGGGTGTTTTCGGACACATTTAGCGTCAAAAAGGGGACATACCAATTCAAATTTGTGCTAAATGGCGATAGTCCTGAAGTTCTGACAGTTGCGCTCAAAGGAAAGTCGTTTGTGTTTTCTACCGATTTTAAACTGGAAGGAATACCGCACGATACCGGAATTTCAAAATACTATACATGGAAGTATAATGGGCCGGATACGATCACCGTTACCGAGGATCAAGAATTACAGATTAGCATTAACCCGCAAGGGAATGTGCTTGGGCCGGTTTCTGTTTATCTGATAAAATAGGCTGGCGTGGCCCCAAACGCAGAACTTGAGAGATTCCCTCTCACTTGCATAACGCAAATGCGTTAGTGGTTTGCCTAATTGTTCTGCTGGACCACGCGTCCTTCAGTCGATAGGATTTATGTCCTTTCGCATTGTTTTGTATAGGAATTTATCTTATTTAAGATTTAGTGTAAATGTTTACATAAAATAACTACTTAATATCAAATTATTTTCTAGGAGTGCTTTGAAAAGCCATATTATCGAATAATGTAAGACTAGATCGTGAGTCTTTCAGGAAAGGTTGCCTTGGTGACAGGCGGAAGTAGAGGAATAGGAAAGGCAATTGCCATATTATTTCTAAAGGAGGGCGCAAAGGTTGCAATAACCGGCAGGGACACGGACAGACTAGAGCTGGTCAGAAAGGAGTTCGGAGATATTCTAACAATACCTGCTGATATCCGTAACGAAAAAAAGGTGCAGTCCGCAGTAGA
>DATIGB010000084.1:0-3118 GCA_035454985.1 Candidatus Nitrosotenuis sp. | reverse complement strand
AATTTGTTGACTAAAAATTACAAGAAAAGTGAGCTTTTTCAAACCTGAAAATCTATGAGGGCTCAGCCGCCTGTCCAATTCATGTCGATAATGTTTGTTCCTGCAAGGCCTGGCAAGAGAACGCTTGAAACTGATGATTCTGAAGACTATGATTAGAACTGTATTTGTTTAACTGAGCTTTCGGGAATTTTAAGATCTGAAAATTCATGCGGGTGGATTGTTTTTGCCAAAATTTCAATCCCCGTTATGGTTCTAATGCTTGGCTTTGAAAAGTAAGAGTTCGCATCAACTGCAAACACCCTGCCGTCCTTCACCGCCCTTAAACTTTTCCACCTGCCGTTTTCTTTCAAGACCGCAGCACATTCTGCTGCTGTTCTTTTTGTGTCAAACCCGCACGGCATCATGACTATGATGTCTGGATCTGCTTTTTCCACTTCGTCTATTGTCATGCGTCTTGAGTGCTCCCCGGTTGCGCTTACCAAATTGGTGCCACCTGCAATCTCTATCATCTGGGGAACCCAGTGGCCAGATGTGAAAAACGGGTCAATCCACTCTATGCACAGAACGCTTGGATGGCTAACATGTCTTGATTTCACAAAAGCAATTCTTTCCTTTAGGGATTTCACCAGCCTCTTGCCCTCTTCATCCCTTCCGATTTTTTGTGCAATCATCAAAACGCTGTCTAGGATATCCTCAATGGTATGGGGATCAATAACCACAACCTGCGGTCTTTGCTGTAGAATTTCAAGCGACCGGTTTACCTCATTTGTGTACGCCGAGCAAACCGCGCACGTCCCCTGCGCAATTATCAGGTCGGGATCCGCCCTTTTGAGATTCTCTTCGTCTACTGTGAAAATATTTTTCCCATCCCTTGCCAGCTCTGAGACTGTGTCGTCGATTTGTCTTGACGTCATGTTTTCTGGATTGAAAACAGAATTGATTATTCGCGGTTTTGTTTTTGCTTGCTGTGGATATATGCACTCGTGGGTCACGCCGACTAGATTTTCTTCAGCTCCCAACTCATACATTAATTCTGTCGCACTTGGAAGAAACGAAACGATTCTTGAAGGCATACTATTGTTCCAAAACGGTAGAATTTTAACTCATTTTTGATCTGATTATCGGGCTTTTACAAATTGGCTGGTTTTGCCCGGGGGGCGCATTTATTCCGATTTGACCTGTTTTCGGAGAACATTTGATCACACAAAAGCAAATTGAATTTAACCTCGCTGTTTACTAGCCTCTTTTTCATTACTAGAGCAATTAATGTCACAGCGATACAAGCAAAAACTCCAATACCGCGTAAAAATCATTCCAATTAAGAAAGTTCAGGTGTGGAACGAGGCTCAGGCTCGCTCCCTTGACAGGGAAGGCATACGTGACCTTGCAAAATCCATACGAAACGAAGGGCTGCAAAATCCTCCAATGGTTCAAAAAGACGGAAAGGGGAGATTTCTCCTGATGTCCGGCCAAAGGCGACTTGCGGCATTAAAGCTCCTAAAGGCAAAAAAGATTCCAGTACTGGTACTGACAAAGGGTTATGATCTTGAAAATGCAAAAGCTGCATCCGTAGTTGAGAACTTTCATCGCAAAAACATGGCACCAAAAGACATGGCGCACTCGTGTAGATTTCTTGCGGAAAAAATGGGCGTCACTGGAGGTGCTAATTCACTTGGAATGTCGCGTAAAACCTTTAAAAAATATGTTGGCTTTGCAGCACTTCCTGAACAAATAAAGGACTTGGTCCCAGGAACAGTGTCAAGCAGTGTCGCAATAAGTCTTAACCAAATTGTTTCAAATGTTGGCAAGGCAGTGCGCATCGCAGAAAGAATTTCAGACTTGGATGCGCGTACACAAAGAACCTATCTTAGGTTGCTTGAAAAACATCCATCCACAAGCCACAATAAGCTGCTGAAAAAAGCGCGAATCCTCGCAATTCGACGAACCGTCCCCCTGACACTCTCATCATCCTACGCAAAGAAGCTTGAAAAAGAATCTCAGTATAGGGAAGAGGATCCAGAAAAACTGGCACGACAAATAGTTGTGGCGTGGCTCTCAAAAAGACACCACAAACGATAGTTCTGGAATTTTAAAAACAAAAGCGAGCTCTTGTGCAAACAAGCTGATCATCAGTCAATCATTCAAACTAAATACATGGGCGCCCATCTTCTGATCGTTGAGTCCAAACGCCAAGGACATTAGAAAGTCAATTGAGCAAAACTGGAAAGAATACCTGTCGAGGTACGGGAACCTGTTCTCGTCTGACTCCGTTAGCGGCTCTAGCCCTCCGTCTGTCTTTGTGGGCTCATACGGGTACCCAAAAGTCGGAGTGGGGCCGATGGTTCCTCCAATCCACGGCGACACGAGCCTTTTGGACTTGCCGGAAAAATGGCTGGGAAAAACACTGGAAGACATTGTAAATTTTAGGCTGAAGCTGGTAAGGGGGATACAAAATGTTTCAGTCACGCAGCCAAAGGGGCGCTACATTGAAAGCCTTCAAGAGCTTGCAATGTCGTCAAACACGCCTGACTCTGACATTGTGTTTCAAAAGCATACCTTACCTGTTACCTCAATTGATGGCGAGTCTGCGCCGTTTGGACCAATCGGCCAAATAAAGACTGCCAAGTTCTCCGGCATGTCTACAAACCAAACCATTGAGAAAACATACTATGACAAGGATCTAAAAGCGGAAGATGCCGTTGTATCGCTGTACGACAGCGGAATCGAAATCTCAAAAATTCAGAAATGCTTCAGCATAGGAATGTTTGGCAAAGAGCGAAGGCTGGTGCCTACACGTTGGAGCATCACTGCAACAGACGACATTATATCAAAAAGCCTTGTTGCCGAAATCTTGGACTATCCGACAATTGACATTTGCCACGTTTTTACACACGAGCACCTGGGAAACGTTTTCTCAGTTCTCTTGTTTCCGCACCGGTGGATTTTTGAAATGGAGGAGGCGTGGTACACAGAAAGGGGGGAAATCGGCTTTGGCGCTGACTCTGAGGACGCAGGCGGAATTGATCACTATCCTACTATTGCAGGAGCGTATTTTGCGGCAAAGCTGGGCATTGCAGAGTATCTGAAAAGAAAGCAAAGGCAGGCAGGCGTTCTGGTT
>DATIGB010000083.1:0-2251 GCA_035454985.1 Candidatus Nitrosotenuis sp. | reverse complement strand
AGGTCTGATTGGTGCCGCGATTTTAGGGCTCGGTAGGGCAGTAGGCGAGACAATGGCAGTCACAATGCTAATTGGAAATGCCACAGGCCCCAGTGCTTTTCCGCAGTCATTATTCCAGCCAGGGCAAACAATGTCAAGCATAATTGCAAACGAGTTCATTGAGGCATCTCCTGCGTCACTACACCTTCCAGCACTGATAGGAGTCGGCCTCATTCTGTTGCTGGTTGCAATCTGCATCAATGTTGTTGCACACATACTTGTTGCAAGAATGCTAAAGGTAAAGGAAGGAGCGGTAAACGCATGATGTCAGCTGGTCAAAAACGCGCAGAGTACAGGCTGCTTTTCAAACAAAATGTAAGCGGCAGACTAGTCATGGATAAAATCATGATGGGAGTCGTTTTTGGCTGCGTTGTTGTTGCAGTTATTCCCTTGGGCAGCATTCTGCTAGAAGTCTTCAAAAACGGAATTTCCGCGCTTTCGATCGAGTTTTTAACGCAGGTACCAGGAGCGGTAGGCTCAGGCAAGGGAGGAATTGGCCCTGCCATTCAGGGAACCCTGATCATCATCGGAATGTCAAGCATGATTGGCGTACCCATTGGCGTAATGTCGGGGATTTTTCTTGCTGAGTTTGGCGACAACAAACTTGGGCGGACGGTTCGCTTTTTCAACGATGTCTTTATGGAGTTTCCATCAATAGTGCTCGGAATTTTTGCATTTTTGGTAATAGTGCTGGCACTTGGGCATTTTTCCCTATGGGCTGGCGCTTTTGCGTTATCCCTCATAATGTTCCCTATCGTGGCAAGGACTACCGAAGAATCATTGAAGATGGTTCCCATTACATACAGGGAGGCAGGTATCGCACTTGGGTTAAAAAAATGGGTCGTTACGTTCAGAATTGTTCTTTCTGCTGCAAAAAGCGGAATGATAACTGGAATCTTGCTGTCAGTTGCAAGGATCGGAGGTGAGACTGCGCCGCTAATCATGACAGTCCTGGGAAGCAGCCAGTTTTTTGCAGGAATGGACGCTCCAATGGATGCACTGCCTCTTAGGATCTGGCGCATGTCACTGTTGCCATACGACAGCGCTCAGCTGCAGGGGTGGGGGGCTGCACTTGTCCTGATAATCATAATTCTTGCAATAAACATCACCGTGAGATACTGTTTTACAAGAAACAACAAGAAAGGCAGATTCCTAAGCAGCCTAAGGAGCCTGAGTAAAAAGTGACCGCAGTTATGGACAGCAAGCAAGACGGCGTTGAGGTTTCACAGAACCATTCTCCAATTAGTGAAAAAGGCTACAAGATGATAGCAGAAAACGTTTCTGTGTTTTACGACAATGTCGAGGCTGTCAAAAATGTAACAATGAAATTCAAGGAGAGATCTGTAACGTCTCTGATTGGTCCTTCTGGATGCGGCAAGACCACGTTTCTGCGATGCCTGAACAGAATGCACGACATGACAAAAAATGCCAGAGTGCAGGGGAAAATTCTACTTGATGGTGAGGATCTGTACGCAAAGGACAAGGATCCGATATACCACAGACGCAAAGTGGGCATGGTGTTTCAAAAGCCAAACCCCTTCCCAACAATGTCAATTTATGACAATGTTGCGGCAGGACTGAGACTTAATGGAGTCAAGGACAAAAAAATCCTAGATGAAATAGTAGAGGACTCGTTAAAGATGGCATATGTCTGGGACGAGGTCAAGAACAGCCTCAAAAAGCCCGCAATTGAGCTGTCAGGAGGCCAGCAGCAGCGTCTCTGTATTGCGCGTGCACTTGCGATTCAGCCGGAGGTATTGCTAATGGACGAGCCAGCGTCGGCACTAGACCCAATAGCCACACAAAAAATTGAGGAAACGATCACAGAGCTGGCAAAAGAATTCACAATAATCATAGTAACGCACAACATGCAGCAGGCAGTTCGCATCTCGAACTATACTGCATTCATGTATCTTGGGGATCTAATAGAGTTTAACGAGACAAAGAAGATTTTCACACAGCCAAAAAACGAGTTAACTGCAAAATATGTGCAAGGCCAGTTTGGTTAAATGACCCGGCTTATTGATCCATCCCTTAGGGAACTTTCCTCTCTAATGTCGGAGATGGGTGATCTTTCAATTCAGGGAATCGTGCTTGCGATAGACTCGTATCTGTACGGAAAAAACACGGTAAACGACGTTCATGACATTTCAAATGAGATAACAAAAAGATACTTCCAGGTAGCGGATTTGACGTTCGATATGCTACTAAA
>DATIGB010000082.1:0-4181 GCA_035454985.1 Candidatus Nitrosotenuis sp. | reverse complement strand
CCACAAATTGCGTGGAAGCTAGGCTTTCCATTTCTTGGCCACGTTGTTAGTTATGATGTGAATTTAGAAAAAAGAACCATAGTGGTAAAGCGCCTGCTAAGCTTGCAGGGAATGCCAGATGTTATTGAAGAAGTTGAGGCTCCACTTCCTGTCTTTATTGCCATTGATCCTTCGTACAAATACAGTTTCAACACCGTTTCTGAGAGACTGACTTCTGAAAAATACCAAAGGGAGGCTTACGAGCGGGCTAAAAACTACAAAGACCGCCTCCAAGTTTTCAACTCTGAAAAACTGGGCGTTGACAAGGGGCTCATAGGGCTGGCCGGCTCCCCTACAATAGTATACGACGTACAGCGCGTGCCAAAAGGCAAGGCCACAAGGCACGCCGAAGTCTTGGACGGCTCAAATCCGGAACACATACGCAGGGCTATTGCAAAGATGAAGGAAGCGCTTTCAGCGATGGTGACAAAATGACTGAAGAGCATTATCGCCACCTGTACGTCGTAATAGAGCAAATTGACGGAAAGATTCTTCCCGTAAGTTTTGAAATGCTAGGCGAGGCAAGAAGACTCTTTGACGACTTTAATGAAAAATATTCCTCAAATGAAAAAGTAGTCGCAATCATTCTGGGACACAACATAGGATCGCTTTCAAAAGAACTAATCGAATATGGGGCAGACGCAGTAGTCTCAGTAGATCACCCCGAGGTAAGGGATGTCAGAAACATAATCTACACTAAAATAATTAGCCAGATCTCAACTGACAAAGAAATAGCATCCAAGATTGAACCAATGTATGCATCGCAATTCAAAAAGCCGCGATACATGTTTTTTGCAGCTGACAGCATAGGCAGACATCTGTCCTCCACCGTACTAGTGGAGCTGGACTCTGGCCTTGCATCCGATATCAACAAACTCGTGATCAGGGACCTGGAAGTGACGCATCAAATTAAAACAGTAGGCAAGCCCGTTAACTACAAAAAAACTCTGGAAATGTACCGGCCTGACTTTTCAGGATTTTTGTGGACCACAATCCTCTGCCTTGACAACAGAAACAATCCTGCAATAGAGCGGGATTATTCGCCTCAGGCCTGCAGCATCATAGCTGGCGCTTTTAAGCCAATAAGTCGGGATGCGACAAGAAGCGGGATAATAATCAACTATTCTCCAAAGATAGATGAAAAAGATCTCAGGGTCAAAATTCTGAGCAGAAAAGTCATAGAAAGCGAGGTTGACTTTGAGAGCCGCAAGGCTGTCGTGGGCTTTGGGCGCGGAATCAAGGATGCGCCAGAAAAAAACATCAAGCTTGTGGAGGAATTTGCAAGGCAGTTTGACGCCGAAATCGGCATCTCCCTGCCAATTTCAAAAAATGTCTTTCCTGCAAGCCCTGCAGTCAGTTCAACTTACATGATTCCTGCCCGGGTGATTGGAACTAGCGGGAGGAAAATCAGCCCGATGCTTTACGTTGCGTTTGGGATAAGCGGTGCAATGCAACACGTCACGGGAATGGAGGACTCTGAATTTGTCGTGGCCGTAAACCCTGACGAAAACTCTCCAATAAAGGACCAGTGCGACATATTCATCAAGGGAAGAATGGAGGACGTCATACCTCTGTTATTAGAGGAGCTCAAGCAGCAGCAGCGAGTGGTGCAGGCATAACTTATGGAAAAATACGACGTGGCAATTGTCGGCGGCGGCTCCACCGGGCTGGCTGCACTAAAGCAGCTGTCTAATCTTGGAAAGCAAGCGATTCTCCTAGAGGCCGGCTCAAAAATCGGATCAAAAAACATTTCGGGGGGAATTCTTTACTCAAAAAAGCCAAAGAAGGGCACTGTGACCAACGTTGAGCAGGTTTTCGAAAATTTTCTTGACGATGCCCCGTTTGAAAGAAAGATAACAAAATACATCCTTCATTCCACGTCGGGGGACAAAGTATATTCGATGGATCTTACCGCCGCGCATGATTATCAGGCAAACTTTGGATATTCAGTTCTGCTAAACAAACTTAATTCGTGGTTTGCCAAGCAGGCAATCGAAACCGCTCAAAAGTTTGGCGGCGGAATAATACCAGGCGTTCATGTAAAATCAGTCAAATGGAATGAAAATGGCACCGCTATCATACAAACGGACGAGATTGACGAGTTTGAAGTTAAGGCCATAATTGCAGCTGGCGGAGTGAATTCTGAAATAGCTGAAATGACTGGCGCTCGACCAAAGTTCACCCCCTCCCAGCTGTATCAGGGAGTCAAAGTCATAGTAAAGCTGCCAGAAAAAATAATCGACGAAAGATTCGGGGTGCCTTCCGGAGAGGGGGCAGCACACCTCTTTGCTGGAGATGTCACCATGAACCACATTGGCGGTGGGTTTCTTTACACCAACCGTGACACGCTTTCAGTCGGGGCAGTTTATCATTTTGATTCCCAGCTCAAAAACCCGACAGAGCCATACAGACTGATCGACGCCTTGCTGAAAAATCCGATGGTGAGCGAATTCATCAAGGACGACGTCCCAGTAAGGGCCAACATCGACAAGGGTCTGCCGCAAGAAGAGCAGCTCCGCATTCGTTTTGCTGTGACAAAATTAATTAAAACTTGGTATGAGGTGCGGGAAAACTACCTTTCCTCCAATGAAAAAGACGAGCAGACAATTGACGATCTCAAAGCAAAGCTGTCGTTTGTTCAGGAACAAATGACTGCAAAATACCGTGTTACTTTTAAGACCGACTACGTCGAAGCCGAATACGGGGCAAAATTAATTCCAGACGGCAAACGGTGCAGGATGAAAAGGCCGTTCTTCAAGAACATTCTGTTTGCTGGCGACGCTGCCGGGCGGGGCATTTTCATTGGCCCAAGAATTGAGGGACTAAACGTGGGGATAGACGACGGCGTAAGGGCGGCAAACGCAGTTGCAAGAGCACTTGACAAGGGCGACTTTTCTGAAAGTTTCCTGGGCCAGTACTATTCCCAGTCTCTGGAGGAGAGCCCCTATACCGTGGATATGAAGCAAATTGACAAGGACTACCTTGCGATCTTTTTGGATGCAGCCAAAGACGTCCCAAAGGATATAATCGGCTCGCGCTACGGTCCTATTTTAAAAATGATGTCAAATAGCGCACTAAGGGGCATCGCTGTAAAGTTTGCAAATGTTCTTGGCTATGACAAGCTATTGCCGATAATAGAGTCCGAAGACACCTATGTCAAAGTCCCGCTAGAACTAGCTGAACGACTGGGAAAATCCGTTTCCGCATCGTACTTGCCAAGCATTCCGTCCGTCGCTGACCGCATAGCGAAGCTGAGCTATAATGACGATCATGCCTCCCACATCAAAATCAAAAATCCTGACAGCGAATACATGAAAAAGATGGTCACCCTGTGCCCTGCAAAATGTTACTCTGAGGAAGGGGGAAAAATAATACTTCAGCACGAGGGCTGCATCGATTGCGGTACGTGTTCACAGGAAACGGAATGGAAGCACCCTCGCGGCGAAAAGGGGATTCATTATCAATATGGCTAAAACAGTTTGCAAAAAATCATGGGAAGTATTCGTAAAACCCGGAACGGCGAGATCTGATGATTTGGATGGTTGAACTAGAAATGGGAATCAACAAATTGCTAATATACAAAATGAGGCAAGATGGGTAATGGAATACTGCGAATTTCTAAATGAGATCCTGAAGATCAGTTCGGATGTAAGGTTCGTAGGCATGTATGATGTGGACTTTAAAAAAATAACCGACGGCTATCAGGCAGACGTAATTGCCCACCTGAGCAGAGAGGAAATGCAGAACTCTGTCAGATACGACATGAAACGCTGGGAAACCTACAAAATGTTTCATAGTCAGCTAGGGGACACACAGTATGCAATGGTAAGATACGATAAAGCTATCCTGATAACCTTTTCATTTAATGAAAGTGATTATCTGCGCGTGAGCCTTGAGCCAAATGCCGATTATAGGCAGATCATAGAAAAAATCCAGTCCATAATAGTGAAAAACCCAGTTATCAGGACAAGTTAATCAGTTCTAAATTCCGGTGCACCAACTGCCTGCACTATATCTGGCTCAAAACCTGTGGGTCTATTACTAATTGAGATCCAGCTGGCTTTTGGTCGAAAACTTGGAGTCCGAAAATGACTGTGCAGCTATAATCCAAAATATCATAAAATATTTAACTATTGGCGATT
>DATIGB010000081.1:0-7921 GCA_035454985.1 Candidatus Nitrosotenuis sp. | reverse complement strand
TTTTGTGCGTTAGGGAAAAAGAACATCGCGTATTGACATGTAACCACGTCAAATTTTTTGTTGAACTTGATAAACTCTGCGTCCGATAAAACAAAGTCCAGATTAGTTTTGTTGTTGATTTCCTTTTTTGCAATTTTAATTGCAGATATCGAACTGTCGACGCCAA
Source organism: Candidatus Nitrosotenuis sp. (assembly GCA_035454985.1). Lineage (GTDB taxonomy): Archaea > Thermoproteota > Nitrososphaeria > Nitrososphaerales > Nitrosopumilaceae > Nitrosotenuis. The sequence goes on along the minus strand of DATIGB010000081.1, from coordinate 7,755 downwards.
CTACTTTGCCAGATGTGCCTACCCTTGCGGCAATTCTTTTTGTGACGGCGCCAGTTCCGCAGGCCAAATCAAGAACAGTATATCCTGGACGAATGTTTGCCAGTCTGACCAGTTCTGAGCTGCTCCTGAATGGTCCGATATTGTTTTTTGCCCATCTTTTATGATACCTTGGAGCAACTTCGTTCCATGTTTTGATTAGCCGTTTCTTGTATTCCGAATGGACGATTTCTTTAGATCTTCTCAAGTCCATTTGTTTACCACAGTACCTTTTATTATATCGCCTGAGCACATAGTCTTAATGGACGCAGCGATCCGCCAAAGCAAACTTCATGACATTACCCACTTTGGGATAAGGGCTGCGATTGGTGTGATCTTTGTGGTGCACGGCTTACCAAAGTTCAATCCGGGATTCGTGGGGTTTTTGACAAGCCTTGGGATTCCGCCGGAAATGCAAATTCCCATTGCGCTTGCAGAATTTGTACCGGGGATCCTGCTAATTGTCGGAATTTTGACTAGAATTTCTTCCGCCCTGCTAGCAATAGATATGCTTGGGGCAATTTTCCTCGTAAAACACGCTGCAAGTCTTACCGGAGAGCGCGGATTTGAGTTTGACTTGATCCTACTGGCAGGAAACTTGGCAATAATCGCAATAGGGCCAGGTCGCGTATCACTATCTCATGTGCTAAAGAAGGTTCCTAGATTTTTGCAATAAGTCCCCGAATTTTGTTTTTTGACTTTATGATAATAATTGCTGGCGCTACAAAATACATTCCCACGTTTAGCAGAATGACTCCAATGCCATACCCCAGCATTTCTTGCTCAGAGTTAATGTCGACATAATTCAAAATTGAAAGTGTTGACAAAAGTGGCGATATGAAGATCTTTACTGATTCCTTGAATATCGGGTTCTGCCTTTCCCAGTCAGATACGGTTGGGCTAAACGAGTAGTAAACTGAGTTAAACGCAGTCATGAACCCGGTCCCGGAATTTGTGCCAAGCAGAACGTTATCTCTTACTTCCCGGAGCAACTGTACTTGTGGGGCTAGTTCAGAGCCATATGCGGCAGTTGCGATGAGACAGCCGGTTTTTTCTGATTTTGAGTTGCCGGTATTGGTAGTTATCTTAAAGGAGTCAAGGACTTGACTGAACTTGTCAAGATAGCTGTCAAAATTTCTTTCACTGTTAGTATAGGTAAAAACGTAGAATTTGTCCTGTTCTTTGATTATTACTTCCTTGAATTTTATGTTAATGTGTCCACCAGCAAGGTTGAATTTAGCTACTGCGACACGAACGGCTGCGTCATATCCGTTGATCGTTGTTTTGTTCTCCGACAAAATTGAAAGATTGCCGGAGTCTATTGCGCTCTGCAGAGATTTTTTGATTTTGTTTGAATACTCATCAAGCGATGTTCCGTTTACATTTTTAACAGATAGAGAAATGGCGGGAGTAAAGCCAGCTATTTTGGTGCCAACCGCAACCAGATCTGGAGAACTTGCGGTTTTTTTAGGCGGCTCCTGAACTAGCCAGCCAGCTGGCGCAAGAAATGAAACGCCGAACTTGTCGTTGGAGTATTCCTGTGCGGTTTGATTCGTAGGCGATTTCACCCTTTCTGGTTCGCCTAAATTAAGCAGGTCTGGAATTTCTGTGCGGTTTTTTACTTCAGCCTTTACGATTTCGCCCTTTCCCCAATCAAATGGAAGGTTGTTTGTCTGTTCTCCTGCGCTTGTCAGGTTGGCAATCTTATCAAGCGTCTCGTAGCTGGCGTTTGTCGCCAAACGCCCAAAGACTGCATAGTTTTGATCTAAAAATAGCGAATCTTTGTGGACGATAAAAAACTGTGAACTTCCACTGTCCGGATCAACACCGCGTGCCATCGAGACAATTCCCCGTTTGTGTTCAATTGTGTTAAATTCGCCTGGAATCGTATAGCCCACATCACCGGTGCCCCATTCTGAAAAGTGTGCTGACGCGCCAGGTTTTGTTTTCGGATCTCCACCCTGAATCATAAAATCCTTGATAACCCTATGGAAAACAGTCCTATCGTAAATTTGGTGCTCTGTCAAGTTCAAAAAATTTGCAACTGTTTTTGGAGCATCATTTGGAAATAGCTCTATTACCATGTCGCCGGATTGCGTATGCAAGATCACTACCTTGTCTGAGATTTCTGTAGTTTGAGCAAAGACAGGCAGGATGCCCAAAAACGCAATTACAGATGCTAGAGAAAGAGCCAGTATAGATCTCAATGTTTCATGATTTTGATCCGCAAATAAAAGCTAATTGTATTAGTTTTTAACAAGTAAATTTTGAATTATGGCATGGAGTCTGGCGAACCGATCAAAGCTCATCTGGTTTCCGTGTGGAGAGAGGAAAAGAAACTTTTTTCCAGAGCAAAGGAGTGCATGTTCATTCTAACCGATAAACGGTTAGCGTTTGTAAGCAAGACCGAGGCAAAACCGCGATGGTGGAGTTCCACTGTTGAAAGACAAGTCATAACCTTGTCAAAATCGGACAACCCAATGCTTACCCATGACGGATATGATGAAAAAGAGCTCATGATTGACTTGGAAAACAAAAAAAATGAGCAGTATGGTTTTGACGAGGTAGTTAGTGTGGAGACCGAGGAAAAAAATTGGGGGAGCGTTCTAAAGATAACGCTCAGAAAAGACAACAAAGAAAAAAAATACCAATTATCGATAGTCAGGGACTGGGTTACATATCCAGTCAAGGATCCAGTAAAGTTTCTCAAAATAAACTGGACTCCAATTGTTGAGTTCATCAACGAACAGAGGGCCAAATAAATGGCTCAAGTCTATGCGGTGGGGGTTGGACCAGGTTCCAGCAAATATGTCACAGGCATCGTCAAGGAAGTAATACAAAGTTGTGATGTCGTTATCGGCTACAAGTACACATTAAACACAATAGAATCACTAATCAAAGGAAAACAGGTCCACGAGATAACAATGAAGGATCAGGAGGAGGCATACCAGAAAGTTGCCAAAACGCTTGGTGACAGAAAACTGGTTGTACCGTTCACTGGCGATGTCAATTTTTCCGAGTCAGAAGTGGTAGATAGACTGATCGAAATTTTTGGAGATGTGGAAATAATTCCAGGAATTAGTGCGATCCAAGTTGCTGCATCAAAGGCCAGAGTCCCACTGGACAAATCCAAGGTAATTACAATGCACATCACGACGTCAATTGAAGAGAAGAAACTCGAGCTGCAAAAGGCGCTCATTGATGGATTCAGTGTCGTACTGGTTCCACGCCCGTGGCCAAAAGTGCCTGAAAAACACTTTATGCAGTCAGAGATTGCCCATTATCTAAAAAGGAATGGTTTTGATACAACAAAACTAAAGGTGCATGTTTTTGAGTTTCTAACCACAGATAAGGAAACGGAATTTGTGGGCACGGTAAAGGATTTGGAGGGAAGGGAGTTTTCTGATCTTTCCGTAATTGTGATCAATCAGTCAAGCCTAGAATCATACATCAGTTTCAAGGATTAGTTGTGGGGCTTTCCTGAAGAGCCAAGAGTTATCGAACCTGAATCTTTGTTTACAAGAACCGTCATATCTATCCAATAATATTTTTCATCAAAGAACCTATAGAATCCAGGTTCTTGGAATGTCACACTCCAAGACCTGCCAGGTTGTATGTCGCCGCTTGAAAACTTGTTGTCTGCTATGAATGACTTGCGACCAGATATTGTTTGGGCAACCCCGCTCTTTAGGCTGTGAGAAACTGTGTCTTCATTTGCAAATGTAAGCGTTCCGCCAACTCCCAGCGATACTCTATCCTCTGATAAAAATCTGAATGAAAATTCGTTGATTTGATTTACGTAGGTCTGCTGCTCTGGGTTTGAAGAGCCCTTCAAAATGCGGACTGTCACGTCGTTCTTTTTATTGGCCGTTGGTTTTACCGTCGTTGTAAATTCTGAAATCTTGGTTGTGTAGATTATCTTTGCCGATTTACTTGTAGAATCAGTAATTGTTCCTGCCAAGCCATAGATGGATCCCGTTTTGGTTGTTTCCATAAGCGTCCCTAGCAACTTGAGTGAGAATTCTTTTCCGGCAGAATCAGAAACCTTAGACGCAACTCTAAAGTACTGACCATTTTTTAATAGTGTGCCACTAAGGTTTGAAATGTCTAATTCTTTTCCGTTTATGTCAATTGATCCATTTTGCAAGGTAAATTCGGTAGTGGTGCCCTTCTTCATTATAGTAAATTGTAAATCAACAGACGTGGGTAAAACAGCGTCGCCAGACGACATGTAGCCGTTTCCCTCAAGTGTAAATGCCTTGCCAGCGCCAAGTTGGGCGCTTGCATTCTGGGTGGATATGCCTATTAGGACGCCAAGCAGCACTAGGCCTGTTACGTATGTAAGTCTCATAGCATATTTCATCCCGTGATTTCGTTTATAATTTACTACTGAATTGTTTTTGTCCATTCTACCAAATTTTATCACTTGGATCAGTTAATTTTTGGAATTGGGGTGCTTGGTACTGAGAGCGTCTCAATCATGTACGCCTCAATAATTCCTCCCAGCAGCAAAAGTCCTATTACAATGCCTATCTCCAACGCTATCTGCTTCCATTGTTGCGAGATTGGTGTTTTTTTGAAAATGCCTACTATCAGAAGAAAGCTCCGTGACATCCCAATCGAGTATGCTGCAAGCTCCATCAGCCCAAACGGCGTGGCAAAGATCATTGCTATTGGTGGAATTTTTGCCAAAAGCGTGTTTGTAGTAGCTAGTGCGGCAAACGCAAAGCCTGTGGAAAATGCGGCAAATGTTCCCCACACAACACCAAATCCTGGGATAAACATGGGCAACGCGATTTCTACATTGTGGAGAAATATTTCAATCCCGAAATTTCCTCCCTTTAGTGTGTCCAACAATTTGTTAAATTCGTCAAGGAAAATACTTGCCTCCTCCTCTGGTACCTCCATTTTGGCTCCAATAGAGAAAGCAGCTGAGAACACGCCCAAAAAGATAAAGAAGAATACAATCCTCCGTTTTAACACAACAAAAAATTTGTTACAGATTATTTGAGTCTGTTGTTTTTGCACAGATTTAATTAAAACTTGTTTGATGAAACCTTCATCATGATAAGGGATGTTGGCTCTGCGTTGGATTTTGCGTTAAATAAGGGCTTTCAGATCCACCCAAACGCACTTAGGATTCTAGAGCAGGTAGACGTAAAGGAATTAGAGAAAATCATCAAGCAGGTTGTTCGGGAAAAAGAAAGGCAGAAACTATTTTTGATTAATCAGCAAGACTTGGAGGTCTTCTTGGGAATCTCCGAAGACGAAATCCTTGATGACTTTCATGAAATTTTGTTTGACCCAACTACGAAAATTGCCTCGGCAGAGGGGGTTGATGGGTTTACCGCGTTGTTCTCAAGCAGATATGCCAAGCTAAAAAGGATCATATCTAATCGCCCAGAGTCAAAAATGCTCAAGTCCATCTCATCGGTAATTTCGACAAAGTCAAAGGAGGAAATCTACGTCTGTGGCCTTGTAACGGACAGAAAAACGGACAGAAACATTACCAAGATATCCATTGACGACGTTACTGGATCAATTGAGACCATAGTGGTTGACGAAGACTTGCAGGAAATAGCCTCCTCCTTACTGATGGATCAGTTCGTCATGGAGAAAATTGTGGCTGCAAAGAATGGCGGTTTTATTGTTAAGGATATCATTTTGCCTGACATCCCAGACCACCTGCCAAACCGCTCAAAGACTGAAACTCATGCCCTGTTTTTGTCCGACCTACACATAGGCAGCAGGTACTTTATGGAAAAAGAGTTCGCCGAGATGATCTCGTGGCTTTCAAGCCCAGACCCAATTGCGCGAAAGGTGAGATTTGTAGTCTTGGGAGGAGATGTCGTAGATGGAATTGGCATCTATCCAAACCAGGACAAGGAGCTGGTTGCCCTCGATACAAACGCGCAGCTCCAAATGGTATTCGATATTTTGGACAGGATTCCAAAGCACATCAAGGTCTTCATAGCCCCTGGCAACCACGATCCTGGAAGGCGTGCTCTGCCGCAACCGGCGATTCCCATAAGGTACAATCCGAATCTCTGGGGCAGAAAGAATTTTTACATGATTGGCAACCCCGCGATGATTTCGCTAAATGGGGTCAAGATACTCATTTTCCATGGCCAAAGTATTGACGATATTGTGAAGACCACGCCTGGATTAAGCTATGACAAGCCAGCCAAAGTCATGCAGTATTTACTAAAGGCCAGACACATGAGTCCGATTTATGGCAGCCAAACCCCAATTGCGCCGGAATTGGAAGATCTTATGGTAATTGACGAGGTTCCGGATATTTTTCACGGCGGGCACGTTCATGTTGTCGATTTGGACTTGTATAGGGGAGTCCTAATTCTAAATTCTGGAGCATGGCAGGCTCAGACACCATTTCAGACAAGTGTTGGAATTACGCCTACACCGGGAATGGCGGTCCTAGTTAATTTGAAGACCTTCAAGGTTTACACAAAGGACTTTACATCAAAAAACTAGATAACATCTTCTAGTGTAACTTCGTTTTTGAAAGTATCCTTTACCGTTTCAGGTGAAATTGTAAGTGTGAATTTTTTTGTCCTGCCGTGGATTCCCTGATGGACGATTCTGCCTGAGATTATTCCAGACATTTCTATTTCGCCAAGCATTTGGGTAACTCTTCTTTGTGTGAGTTCCTTTTGCCTTATTGCCTTGCAGAGATTTTTGTAGGCCAAAAAGATCTCACCTGTTGAGAGGCCGGATGCTTTCATTACTGCTATAATCAATAGTTTTTCATGAAGTGGGTATGATTTGAGGGCAGTTACTTCCTTATCTTCCTCCATTTTCTGGGACGCTATCCTCATGTGATCTTCCTTTACTGTTTCTGACTGCTGTCTTTCGGCAATCTCGCCTGCCACCCTCAACAGGTCAATTGCCCTTCGTGCGTCACCGTGCTCTCGTCCCGCCATAGCCGCACAAAGGTTTAGTGCCGACGCCTCAACAACATCGTCCAAAAAGGCTTCTTTGATCCTGTCTAGAAGGATTTCCTTTAGTTGGTTAACGTCATAATTGGTAAAGACAATCTCCTCCTCGCCAAGAGAGCTGATTACGCGCCCGTCGAGTCTGTCCTTGAAGGTAAGATCGTTTGATATTCCAACTAGCGTCATGCTGCCTTTCTTTAGTTTCTCATTTGCCCTTGTCAGTTGGTAAAGAATGTCTTTCCCCGTTTTAGACACTAGATGTGCTAGGTAATCTATTTCGTCTATGACAAGTATGATGTTGTACTGGTTTTCCTCTATCGATGTTAAAAGGCGTTTGAAGACCTCGCTTGTCGCAAGACCGGTTGGTGGCAGGTCTTCCTTTTCTAGTCCAAGTTGCCTGCCAATACTAACAAGCAGCCCGTAAAGGGTTGTCTCGTCCTTAGAGTTTGTGTAGATTAGTTTTATTGGAAAGTTTGACTTTTCCACCCGTTGTTGAATTTTGGTTAATATTTTTTTTACAACCAATGTCTTTCCGGTACCAGGCTTGCCGTAAATCAGAAGGTTTGACGGCCTTGATTGCTTTAGTATTGGTAGTAGAGATTGGGTAAGTTTTTCCTGCTCGTCTTTTCTGTGTAAAATTACGTCTGGCAGGTAGGTAAAATGCAGGACGCTCCTGTTTTTTATGATTGATTTGCCGCTTTCTGCAGCATCCAAAAGTCTGTCGATCGGGTCAGTCATGGTTATGCTCATACGAGATCATTGAGAT
>DATIGB010000080.1:0-4881 GCA_035454985.1 Candidatus Nitrosotenuis sp. | reverse complement strand
AATTCTCATCAGAATAGCTGAAGCTAACTTCATTACTCAAAACTTAATTTGTTTATCGTGCAAAAAAAAACATGAGCACGATTTTTGATCAGACTTATCAGATAATAAAAGACTCAGTTCTACGGTGCAGTGCAGACTGTTTGTCGCTGTCAGGCGGATTGGACAGCACCATTCTTGCGTATTTTCTAAAAGGCAGAAAAACCAACGCTGTTTCAATAATAGCCAAGGACTTTATTGCAAATGATTTGACATATTGCCAACTTGCGGCAAGCAGGTTCGATCTTCCACTGAACATCAAGTTTTGCGAGACTAATGAGATCTATTCCGGCATAGAAGAGACCATAAAAATTCTAAAAAACTTTAACGATATCGAAATACGAAACAACGTAGTGATGTATCTTGCAGCATCTGCAGCAAAAGAGCTAGGGTTCAACAAAATAATGACCGGTGACGGCGCAGACGAAATATTTGCAGGATATAGCTTCCTTTTGAACAAAAGCGCCGAGGATCTAGAGCGGGACCTAAAAAGAATCAGAAAGATCATGCATTTTCCATCACACGCAATAGGAAAGTCACTTGGAGTGGACGTCGAGTCTCCCTTTTGTAGCAACGAGGTCCTGGAATTTGCAGAAACAGTGCCTGTGGACCTCAAGGTACATGAGGAGGGCGGCAAAAAATTTGGCAAATGGATCCTAAGAAAGACATTCGAAGACAAAATTCCAAAGGCAATAGCATGGAGGCAAAAGTCACCAATGCAGGACGGCGCCGGAACGCAAGGTCTGACTGAGTTCTTTGAGGGCGCCATTCCTGACTCTGTCTTTGCCGACAAGGTCAGAAAAATCAGAGAAAAGGACGGCGTAACAATTAGGACCAAGGAGTCGCTCCAGTATTATGAGATTTATCGCAGATACAACGCAGTTCCTGAAACCGCTAAATCAGGCACCAAATGCCCGGACTGCACGTATGTAATTGAGGAGGACTCGAAATTTTGCAGAATGTGCGGCAGGTTTCCGCTCTAGTTGTTTTTCTTCCACTTTTTTGGCTTTTTCTTGAAGATGCGCCTACACCCGTTACAGCAGAAAAAGTATTTCTTGTCGTCATACTCGTACACCACAGCTAGGCTTTCGTCCATTTCAATTCCGCAGACGGGATCCACTGGCATAACTAAGCCCAACAATTTTTCTATTTATACATAATGCGGCAATATCAGTAAGACGCTTCCAGGAGTATTGATTTTAGATCATCGACTGTTTTTGCGAGCATTATTTGCGGCCGCAGTTTTGTTGCATGCATTATCCCCTTGGTAAAACTCATTGCTTGTTGTCGAATGCTTGAGAACTTGATATTGTAGTTTATTGCAAAGTCGACATACTTTAAAAACATCTCAATTCTGTGTTTTGCCGAATATTCCGGATAACTGCCTGTTTTTAGATAGTCATCTATCTGCTTGAACAAAAACGGGTTTCCCATTGCGCCCCTTCCAATCATCACGTAATCACATCCAGTCTCGTCAATCATCGCCTTTGCAAGCTCCGGACTTGTGACGTCCCCGTTGCCCACTATTGGGATGTCGGCCATTTCCTTTAGTTCCTTGATCAGAGTCCAGTCTGACTTTCCAGAATAGCCCTGACGCACGGTTCTGGCATGAAGCGTTATCATTTTGATTCCCTCCTCCTGCGCCACCTTTGCTATGTTCTTGAACAAAGACTTGTCATTCATGCCGGCACGCATCTTGAGTGTCACCGGTTTTTTTACGGAAGAGACCAGGGTCCTGAAGATTTTTTGCGTCAAATCCAGATTTTGTAAAAGCGCCCCGCCTGCCATCTGCTGCGTTATGTGCGGTGCTGGGCAGCCCATGTTGTAGTCGATGATGTCAAAATACGGCTCTACGATTTTTGCCGCTTTTTCTAAAGAGTCTAGCTCGGAGCCAAAAAGCTGCACAGACAGGGGTCGTTCTTTTTCTGAGAACTCGATGAATTCGCTAATCCTTTTGTTCTCCCCGTGGAGCTGCCGCTCCTTTGCAATTATGGCATGGATGCTGGTCAGCTCAGTAGCAACAAGTCCGGCGCCCATTTCCTTGCACAGCAGCCTGAGCGCAGGATCACTTACGCCTGCCATCGGAGCCAGAAATATTCGGCTGGAGAACTTGGGTAACTCACTCACACGCTGTGAAAAATTTTGATATTATATAAAAGAAATCAAGACTATTTGTTCAGCTCAGACACACTATAAAAGATAGTCAGATCAGCCGCAGAAAGAGCATTGTATTTGACAAGACACCGGGGCCTCGTATTTTGGCATCATGCAGCACTTGCCACGTTTGGGATAATCACGATAGTCCTGACAGGAACTATTATGAGTGCAGGGTTTTCATCGAGCGAGGCAGTAAAGGGCGTACTGGAAAAATCCGTAACCAAGTCATCAATCGCGCTCAAGGTAATTGGCAAGATGGTAGGGACTGCCCAGGTTGTGGAAAGCAAGGTTACGTCAACTGCCACTCCCCTTTCAGTGACATCCCAGACCGCAGTTAACTTGAATTCTAGCTCAATCAAAGTCACATACAAGGTAATCAAGGATGCAAGCCATGTGATCACGCAGGACAACATCTATGCCGGGGCGCTGATAGGAAAATCTTACAATTCCGCAAGCGAGGCAATACAGGCGGCAAAGGAAAAAGGGCTCATCAAGGTAAACCCCCTGACAGATACGGAAAAGCCAGACACGACAACTGCCTTCTTTTATTGGGTCATCAACCAGAACTCAGACGAGTCTCTTCAGAATAACGAGATTGCAAACCTTGTCCTGGTTTATTCGGACAATGACAGGCCAACGACTGGCGAGTACATGAAGGTGGAGGTATTGGACAGCCAGGGAGTGATCCTGGAGTTGGAAAGGACCATTCCAAACATTTCAGGTACAGTTCTTGATTTGGGCGGAAAAGTCAAGGGAAGCACCTAGGACGTCAGTTTTTTCAGCAAGGAGTCAAACTCGCCCGGCGTAAGTGGCGGAATTTTCATAATTTCCAAGTTTTCCTCAACATGTGCGGGCGTTTTTTGCCCGACAAGCGGGGCAAGAACCCCCGGAGTCGAGCGGATAAACTGGAGACATTTGAGCGACGGCTTGAGGTTGATAAAATCCGGAATTACCCCCGGCCCAAGCAACTTTCCCTGCATCAGCGGAACGCTTGTGAAAACTCCAATGCCGCTGCCTTGCGAGGCTGCAAGAATCGAGACGTCGGTGCCGTCTGCCTGCTGGCTTTTTGTCATCAGCGCCTGATCAAGATACAAGTTGTATGGGAGCTGGATGAATCTGAATCCGTGGTTTTCTCCGCCCACATCTCGGGCAATACTTAGCACATCGAAAAGGGAAAGGTACTGCGGGTTGTCTTTTGGGACCCTAAAACACTCCCATGTCGCCATCCCATAGTATCTGATTTTTCCTTCCTTTCGTTTCTGCTCATACAATGAGATGACGTCCCTTAGGTTTTTCATGAACTGTTCCTTTGAGATGTCTTGGATTTGCCCTTCGACTGCATTGTGCAGGTAGATCAGGTCGACGCATTCGAGTCCAAGGTTTTTGAGACTTCGATTCAGCTGGTCTTCCAAGTAGGGCACAGTCATACAGTGATATCCCGATGAAATGTCATTTGGTTTTACAATTCCCGGCCTTGCATACTCTCTTTGCACGTATGCCCAAAAGTCTTCTTTGATGTCGCCATCGTTTGTCACATAACCGTTCTTTGTGCTGACAAATACGGAGCTACGCTCAATTTTTCCATCGCGAACAAGTTCAGATATCGCAGTTCCGATTGCGCGCTCTGCCTTTTGTGCCCTATAGTTTATGGCAGTATCAATCACGTTTATTCCGGCAAGAACGGATTTTTTTACAGCATCAATCACCATAAGATCCGTCTGGCTGTCAGGACTTCCAAGGTATGTCCCAATGCCAACGTTTGACAGGGTGAGGCCTTGCATAGTTCTGTAGTTGTCTAAAATTTGGCCGTACTGGGTGGCAAATTTTTTTGTTCCCTCAGGTGTCGCAAACCCAGAAATCATGTGGTAAATTTAGGATTGTACGATTTAATTGTTGTTTGTCAATATGCCGACCAAAAATCCAATGACAAGGAGCGCCCCAGTAATCCTGCTAAAAAACAAGACTGACTTCATCACAGAGACAAACTTGTCCGCATCATCAAAGTGTCTGCGCAGGTTTTGCCCAGATTTAATCATGAGAGGAACCGTAGCAAACGTCACAAGACAAAACACCGGAAACAGGTGAAGTATCACTCCGGCAGCAATCATCCCATAGCTGACAAGCGGGAACGCCCAGAAAACGCCCGATGCTTTTTGTTTGCCAAGCATTATGACAAGTGTCTTTCTGCCCTTTTGCTTGTCCGCATCAAAGTCAGGAAACGACGTGATGTACAGGACAAGTGACGACAGTGCGCCGACTACTATTCCCCCAATCACACTTGACGGCGTTACCTGTTGCGTCTGTATGAAATATGTGCCAAGCACTATCATTGTTCCTTTTACCCCTACAAACACTTCGCCAAGGCCAGAATCGACTATTTTCGTAGAATAAAAGTAGATTGATAAAATTGCAAAGCCAAGTATTGCCGCAATTATCCAGCCATAGAGTACAATAAAGTACAATCCCGCAAGCGAGCCGATAACAAGAAACGCAACTCCTGCCCAGTACACCTGAGACGGCCTGAGCAGCCCTTCTGGAAGCACTCCTGTTCCGCCGCTGAACTTGGTCCGTTTTGTGATGGCATCTATTCCACGTTTGTAATCCCAATAGTCGTTTAGAAGATCAACACTGGCATGCAATGAAATGACGCCGCCCATCGTCACTACAGAATGCAGCACGTCCAGTCTT
>DATIGB010000079.1:0-3685 GCA_035454985.1 Candidatus Nitrosotenuis sp. | reverse complement strand
CTGAAAGTTAGCTGCGAATCTATGGCTTTAATGCGCCTGCACACAGCGCTATGACCTGAATCAGTACAGAGATTACGTCCATGGCGTATTATGCACGTCAAAACTATTAAAGGTTTCAAAATCTACGCATTCCAAGTTTTAGGCACGAAATCAACGCAAAAAAAGACTTGCAGTGTGCGGACAGAATTTAACTTTGTGCCTGGTTTTTGTCTTTTTCAGGCTCGGCTAAGCTTGGTTCGATCCTAGCGTCTTCAAATGGATCAAAAACCTGGGACTCTTTTCTTCGTTTAAGATACAAGCTTACTCCTGCAGCTGCCATTCCCCCAAAAAGTATCATTCCAGTAATTATCCACGCAGGATTCATAGCGACTTGAATTTTTTCATGGCTTCCTTGGCCAGATTCTCCAGATCAGATGTTGTGATTTTTGTAGGATCGTCGGAAGCTAGGGCTTTTTCATAATCATCTTTTGTCGTGTTCATCTTCTTTTTTGTGTCCGGCATGAAATCAGGTACATTTAGAATTAGATAAGCTTTTGAGCCAGTTTTTGCAAATCAGGTATTGGAATTTCCATACTGGGCTTTATTTTGATAAAATCCACTCCAGAATCTGGATTTGGCCCCATTTTTCTGCCTCGGTGTCAAGATCATCGTTTTGGTATCCAATCTCGTAGGCAGTCCTGATGTCTTCCAGTAGTTTTCGTATTTTTGTCTCATCCAGCATTGTGTCTCACGCTTTTTATTTCCTGCATCTTTAGTTCGGTTTGCTGCATGATTTCGTAATACCCTTGGGCAATTTTTTTGTGATAGTTGTACTTTTGCTGTTGTTTTTGTAGCGATTCTTCCAGCTTGTCCAGTATGGTTTGGTGTTGTATTTGGTGCAAACTATTTTCCCCCGTAGACCATTGGTTCGTCCCTGTCGTCGAACTCTCGAATTATTCTTGGAAAAAAAGTAGAGTTTTTCTGCGTGTCTTGTGTGCTGATTTGATTCATGAGATATGTCAGGATTAGAAATTATTATATAACATCACAATAGTATGCATAATATAGATACTATAATGAGCAACCTCTCAAAATTACGCATACACATAGCGCCAGTCGGCTTTGAAATTGACCGGGTCGTACTTGCCGCCGTGAAAATGAAGGCAGACAAGATATGGCTCATTCGAGACAGCAATCCTGCCAAGGACAAGGCAAGGCCGTACATCGAAAAAATTGTAAGCGAATTCAAAAAAGAAAAGATCAAAGTCGAGTTTGCGGAATCTGATAGAAACAATGTCTTTCAAATCCTCAAGGCCGTAAAGGAGATCTTTGAAAAGGAAGGAAAAAACGACATCTACGTCAATGTCTCATCAGGCTCGAAAATTCAAGCAATAGCATGCATGATGGCGTGCATGATTTTCAGGGAAAGTAATGCCACCCCGTACTATGCAGAGCCTGAAAGCTATCCTGCCAACTTGGGAAAGCAGCAGTCAGTAGGGCTGAAGGATCTGGTGGAATTGCCAAAATACGAGATCCACAAGCCAAAGCATGAGCTTGTCGAGGCACTAAAAATAGTAAGAGAGCGCGGCGGCAAGATAACAAAAAAGGAGATGGCAAAAATCGCAGAGGAACGAAGGATAATTACGGTTAACGCCAGGGAAGAAAACTTTGAGCAGGCCAGATTTGCAAGCCTTGACAAAAACATCATACAGCCGCTAGAAGAACACTGGAGGTTCATCGAGATAGAGAAAATAGGAAGAAACCGCTGGATAAAAATAACGCCGGAGGGAAATCACGCTGCAGAATTTTTAGCCTAGTCATTTTTGAAAACTCCTTAGATTTCCTTATCACCGGACACTGGCTTTTTGACCAAATCCCCGTCCAAAAGATCCCAGGCCAATAAATGGTGTGAGCGGGCACTCCGGGATCCACTTTTTTATAATTAGATATTCACGAATAATGCATGCCAATCGCTCTACTGCCGTCCCAGGAACAGGCAGAGATAATCAGTTCCGATAAGAACACCATGGTCATTTCTAATCCAGGCACTGGAAAGACAACCACCCTATCACTAAAGGCAATGCGGCTACTTGAAAGCGGGATAAAGCCAGAGAACATCCTCTGCATAACATTCACTGACAAGGCAAAGAAGGAAATGTTTGAGAAAATCTTCGAGATGGCCAAAGGAAGGTTTTCTGACTCTGACATAATGAAGATGAACATCCACACGTTTCACAGCTTTGCTTACAATTACCTGGTGGATTCAGGACTAGTTGCAGGCGACATTGCAGGCAACAATGTCATGAGATATTCCATACTTGGAAGCTTTGAGAACAACAATGCGTTTCATTATTCCAAAGACTATATCATATCTGACATCGTACCAAAAACCGAAAACGCCATCAGGTACATCAAAAGCTTTGGCATAACTCCTGACAAAATAGACGTGGAGGGGGCACAGGCCATGTTGGACGGCTTGTACGACGAAGATAAAACCTCGTATTCGCTTGATGAGATGAAGGCGTTTCTGAAATATTTTGTCGATGCGTACAAAAACTATGAAGGCTCCAAGCATGGCGCGATTGATTACTCTGACATGCTTTTGATTTTCATAGAAAAGTTCCGCGGAAAAAAGTTCCAGCACGTCCTAGTTGACGAGATGCAAGACATGAACGAGCTTGAGGCCAAAATAGCCCAGATGGTTGGGGAAAACCTGTTTCTTGTAGGAGATGCAAAGCAGGCAATCTTCGGATTTCAGGGAGGATCGGTAAAGAACTTTCACATGTTCATGAAAATGTGCGAGCCGAAGCTACTTTCCCTGAACAGGAGGAGCTCTCAGCAGATACTTGATTATTCCAAGAGCCACTTCCTTGGCAGGACAAAGTACAGGGATATGTTTGAGCGAGAGCTTGAATATTTCAAATCGCAGGGAAACGGTCAGATCCCAAAGATAGTTTCGACATCTGCCCATTTGTCCAAGATCTTGGGTGTCATTGAAGAAAATCCTGGAAAAACTATCGGCATAATCACCAGAACAAACAGGCAGATAATCGAGATCTCGCAGTATCTGGACACAAATAACATCAGATACTCGTCGACGTCTGCCCACGCAACAGCAGAGCAGGCAAAGGGCGAGATATTGAGTTTTGTCAAGGGTTTGGTTTCAGACAGAATTGAGGACAAGATTTCCGCCATGTTTACAATATTTTCTTCTTATTCCTTAAAAGAAGCCTTTGAGATGTCATCTGCCTTCAAGAAGAAGGAAAGCGGAAAACTTGACAAGATAAGATCTTGGGGAATTTCGATGAAAAGAGAGGATCTAGACGGCATATTTGACAACGTGGTATTCCCGTTATGTGTGTCAAAGGGGGCAGAGTGGTTTTCCACTGCCATATCTGTAAAGCAGCAGATAGACCAGTACCTAGCCTTTGACACCCCAACCATGGAGGGACTGTTTGACTTCATAGCAATAGGTGAGGAATCATATGTGGAAAGGAGTACGGAGTCGGAGATAACCCTCACTACGGTTCACAAGGCAAAGGGCAGAGCGTTTGATGTTGTGGTGTATCTTCCATCTTCTGCTAGGAGGACGAGCTTCATAGATATCATTGTGGAGGCGATTCTTGCAACAAACGGGATTGACATCAAAGAGGAGCTAGAAGAGGAATCCCTGAGAATTGATTTTGTCGCATTTACACGGGCAAAA
>DATIGB010000078.1:0-9739 GCA_035454985.1 Candidatus Nitrosotenuis sp. | reverse complement strand
TCAGCGCCATCCCTCATTGTTATTCCCCTTCCCATTTCAAATTCCTGCGACTCTTCGTGTACCACGGGAGTGTTTGATCTGGTCATCCTCATGTAGAACGGGCCATATTTTTCCGACATGAGCCGGGTCAGCTTTGCAACTGCAACGGTATCTGCGGGAATGAAAACAGAAAAGTTCGGAATTGCGCGCATTATTGAAATGTCCTCTATCTGCTGGTGCGAGCCGCCGTCTGCGCCAACTGAGATCCCGCCATGAGACACGACAAGCTTTACGTTTAGCCCCTTGTTGCCCTGGGGTGAGGGATATGCTATTGCGTTTCGTATTTGATCAACGCACCGACCTGGGAGAAAAATTGCGTATGTGCTGGCAAACGCAGTCTTGCCAGACATTGCAAGGCCAGCTGCGACAGAGACCAAGTTTGCCTCGGCAATTCCCACATTGAAAAATCTGTCCGGGAACTTTTTCCCAAAGTCTGCGGTTTTTAGAGAATCCGTGGTGTCTGCGCCAAGGACTACAACGTTTGGGTTTTTGTCCCCAACTTCGAGCAGCGTCTTGCCATATGCCGTGCGCATGTCAGTCATCTGGCCAATCATACGTATCCAAGCTCCTTTGCTATCTGGTTAATCTGGTTCTTTTTTTCTCCAATGATATGCAGGTCAATCCACTTTGCCACAAGATCCTTGCCCCCAAGATCGTGCGCCTTTTGGATAAGCATTTTTCGTCGCTCGTGCGCCACTTTGTGCCTGAACTCCCGAATCACTCCGCGCACGTCCTGCTGCCCTATGATTGCACTCCCGCCGACAAACACCCGCGCCCCATCCGCAAAGCACGCGCCAATGTTCTCAAGTGTGACTCCCCCGTCGGCCTCTATGTATCCGTCAAAGCCGTGCTCTGAGAGAGCCGCGTTCAGCCTTTGCATCTTTTGATGCGTCGACTCGATGTATTTTTGTCCTGACTTTCCTGGCACCACTGACATTACTATTATTTGATCAAGCCTTTGGACGAACTGCTGCGACCATTCCGGAAGCTCAGTATCCGGGTTGATTGCAAGTCCCACGCCGACCTGGTTTGCCTTTAAAATGTCATGGATTTCGCCAAAGCTTGCCGCGTCGCAGACCTCGGCGTGAACTGTTACAATGTCAGAGCCGGCATCCACGTAATCCTTGACATGTCTCACCGGCTCGCTTATCATAAGGTGCGTGTCAAACGGTATTACGGTGATCGGCCTGAGCTCCTTTATTTTTGTGTGATCAAAAGTTTTGTTTGGGACAAACACTCCGTCCATCACGTCTAGGTGGATATAGTCGGCACGCCCTGCAACGCAGCGCTTCACCTCGTTTTCCAGATTTGTCATGTCACCTGCAATGATTGACGGTGCAATCATCGACTGGGAGTCAAGCTCCATTTCGATTATCGGGACGAACTCCTTTTTTGGCGCCTGCCCGTGCCACTTTGGATTGTCCTCCATGTGTTCCACTCCCTTTCCCTTGATGGTCCTTGCGATTATTATTGACGGCGCCCCCCTTGTCTGAGCTGCCTTTTTTATCGCAGAGTCAATCTGCTCTATTCTGTGCCCGTCTATTTCGATGACATTCCATCCAAACGACCTCCACTTGTCGCCCACCTTCCACCTGCTTGCATCCTTCCACATTGTCGAAAGATCGTCTCCGACCAGCTCCTCGTCAAGTGGCATTACCTTTTCGGTGTAAGAGTCCTGCTGGATGAAATTCCTGTCAAGAATTGCGGTGAGATGGT
Source organism: Candidatus Nitrosotenuis sp. (assembly GCA_035454985.1). Lineage (GTDB taxonomy): Archaea > Thermoproteota > Nitrososphaeria > Nitrososphaerales > Nitrosopumilaceae > Nitrosotenuis. The sequence continues at coordinate 7,984 of DATIGB010000078.1, read as the reverse complement.
CCACTTTGTACTTTGATGCAGTCATTGCAGCCTCCCAGACCTGTCCTTCATCGGTCTCGCCGTCGCCCATCACGGTGTAGATTCGAGTCTGCTTGCCATCGAGCCTTGCGGCAAGGGCTGCGCCTACCGAAAATGACAGCCCTATTCCAAGCGATCCCCCGCAAAACTCCACCCCCGGGCACTTGAGGTCTGGGTGCCCCTGCAGCCTGCTTCCAAACTGCCTTAGCGTTTCAAGTTCAGAGGGCTCAAAGTATCCTGCCAGTGCCATATTGGAGACCAGGCCTGGTGACGCATGTCCCTTTGAGAGGATAAGCTTGTCCCTCTGGTCCCACTGAGGGTTCTTTGGATCAAACCTGAGATGCTTGAAGAAGATGCATCCCATGATTTCTGCCATCGAGAAGGATCCGCCGGGATGGCCGGAACCGGCGTTTGAGGTTGCCTTGATTACAAGCTTGCGCGCCTTGCGGACATTTTTTTTAATTTGATAATAGTTTAGGCCCATTTCTAATCAAAATTCGACAAAGACAGAAAATCTAGTTTCATGATTTGAGACTTTTCCTGAATTCAATAAAAAGCTATTTCTGCAAAAGTTTAATCTCAGAGACGCGTACCTGACACATGATAGATCTGCAAAAGGCGTCCCCGCTTGTCATATACGACAACAGGTGCTACCTCTGCGCAAAATTTGCCCAAATAGTCAGCTTTGCAGCCGGGGGAAGACTGCTGCTTGTGGGCCACTATACAGATCTTGGCAAAGACATTCGCGACCAGATACTTGATTCCGGCGCACTTGAGATGTTTTGGTTTGTCGACGGAAAGACGGCGTTTGGCGGCAGGGCCGCCCTCATTCCGCTGCTGTCTGCAATAGTCCGCAAAAGAGGCAGTGCCTCAAGTGGTATCACAGACACAGGGCAGTGCGGCACAGAATGCAGGAGCGCAAAGGCGGTCTTTTTGCGATCTGCCAGCATTCTATCACACAGCAGGAAGATAAGAATCGGATAGGTTTTTGCCAAGCCCGCAAACGCAGCAAAAGCTGAGCGCTGGTTTTTGATAATATAAAAAAGAGTTGTACCCAGATTATTTTAAAAATTAAAGTTAAAAACTTAATTTAAAATCTTGGAGTACGATGTTTTGGTAGGCATTCACGACAATAAACTGGTTTGCCTTCTTTTGGTTGGAAAGGTACCTCTGCTGACTTGCCGCAATCGGAACAAGTGCATGGATACATTTTCTTGTTGTATGACATAATTGTCGGCTTTTTTGTCCACATAAGAATGATTGGGCTTTTTCGGATTCAGACTCCAACCAACACTTAATAGGCTCACGCCTAGGGCGTTTCCGGCTAAAATAAAAAATTAGTGACTGTGCCCGCAGCCGCAAGAGCCGTGGTCATGACCCATTTCAGTGCCTTGATTTTTTGTGCACTTGGGACATTTGTTTGAGCCGGTTGGCGAAAAGAACCCAATTCCGCAAGATACGCATTTCATGCTACTCATGTTGATTCACACGAAAATCAGGTATTTATCAATATGCATGGCCAAAGCAATCTATAATAGCGCAAAAAATGCGAGCAGAAACATATGCATATCAACGCAGAAGGCACACAGCCGCTAAAAAAGAAAACCCGTGCCCTTTGCTTCTTTGTCGCTGAAAAGTCAGAGGCGCCGTTTGGACTGCCAGAGATGAACCCCAAGCTGCTTGCAGCGATAAAACAGTCCTCAAAGGAAATCAATGGCAAGCGCGGAAGCCTTTACGTCATACACACCCACGGACTCATTCCCGCGGAAAAAATCATCCTAGTTGGACTCGGACACATTCACAAGGCAAACCACGAAGCCCTGAGAGCATCAGCAGGCAGGCTGGCAAAGAAGATCAGGGAGCTTGGGCTTGGCGAGTTTTCCATCGTGCTGCCAGCCAAGTTTCCGCTAAAGGCAGACTCTGCGGTAACTGCAATAGTCGAGGGCGTCATCCTTTCGCTGTATTCGTTTGACAAGTACAAAAAAGAAAAGAGCAAGCCATTGCAAAGCCTTTCAATTTTAGTATCAGGCGATGCAAAAGTTTCTGGCCACATATCAAGAGCAAGGACAGTTGCAGAAAGCGTCAACTTTGCCAGAAGCATAGCAAATCTTCCTCCAAACGAGTGCGCCCCAATACACCTGGCAGAGTTTGCAAAGTCGCTTGCGGCAAAAAACAAGCTCAAGTGTACTGTTTTGTCAAAAAATGAGCTGCGGCAAAAGGGGTTTGGCGGAATAACGGCAGTAGGACAGGGAAGCAAAAACGAGCCAAAGCTAATCATATTAGAGTACAACGGCAAAAAGGGCGAATCCCCCACGTTGCTTGTAGGAAAGGCAGTCACGTTTGACACAGGTGGAATCTCAATCAAGCCGGCAGAGAAAATGGACGAAATGAAGTTTGACAAGTGCGGGGGGTGCACTGTTCTTGGAATAATGAAGGCAGCATCGGAGCTAAAGCTGCCAGTCAACATAGTCGGGATAATTCCGTCAGTCGAAAACATGCCGGGCGGAGAGTCGTACAGGCCTGGCGACATAATAAGGCTGTACGGCGGAAGCACTGCTGAAATTCACAACACCGATGCCGAAGGCAGGCTGATTTTGTCTGACGCGCTCTCATACGGGGCAAAGACCTACAAGCCAAGTGCAATACTTGACTTTGCAACGCTCACCGGCGCATGCATTGTCGCACTTGGTGCAAACGTCGCGGGACTAGTCAGCAACAACAATAACGTTGCAAACAAGATCAGAAAGTCATCGGAAAGAACGGGTGAGGAGGTGTGGCAGCTTCCGCTGAATGACGATTACATGGACATGATAAAGTCTGACAATGCAGACATCAAGAACGTCGGAACCGGCAGGGCTGCGGGGGCAATCACGGCTGCCGCGTTTTTGGCAAACGCCGTCGGGACAGTCCCATGGGCCCACTTTGACATTGCAGGTACTGCGTGGATTCAGACCGGATCAAAGGAAAAGTCCTACAACCCAAAGGGCGCAACGGGTTTTGGCGTAAGACTGGTTGTAGATTATCTGAGCTAGTAGCCCCTTGAGTTTCTGTCAGGTGTGCCGACATTTGAGTTCCTGAATCCGTGCTTTTCCATCATGTGGTTTAGGAATCGGATGTCGTTTTCTATCTGCTGGCCGCAAACGGAACATGTTGGCATTATTCCATACTGCAAACTGTGCCTTATAATTGATTAAAAGATGCCAGCACTACTGCTTCCCAAGAGCTCTCGCACCTTAGTAGCACAGTAGCGACATTGGGTTTGACTTCCAGGTTCGGAAAGAGACTGGGTCGCGCCCCAACGCTGTGGCCGGCTTGAAAACAATTCCCTGCTTGGTCTGTATTAAGATTACTCTTGCATTCGCAAAAACGCGCCCGACGAGATATAAATTGAACAAATCGGGTATAACTTTGTGACTCACAGAGTGGCCGTGCTGGACAAGGAGCTGTGCCAGCCAAAAAAATGCGGCCTTGAATGCATCAAGTACTGCCCCATGAACAAGTCCGGTGCTGACTGCATCGTAATGAACGAGGAGATAAAAAAAGCGCAGATAGACGAGGACATTTGCAATGGGTGCGGAATCTGCGTAAAGGTGTGCCCCTTTGAGGCAATTACGATTGTTAATTTAGCAACAGAGCTTGCAACTGAAAAAATTCACCAGTACGGAATGAACTCATTTAGGCTGTATCGCCTCCCGACCCCAAAAAAAGGAGAGGTTGTGGGCCTGCTTGGGAGAAACGGGATGGGCAAGAGCACAGTTGTGAGCATTCTGTCTGGAAACCTAAAGCCAAACCTTGGAAACTACGAGAACCCCCCGGAATGGGACGAGGTGATCAAGTCTTTTGCCGGAACCGAGCTGAAAAACCACTTTGAAAAAATAAAGAGCCAGGAGATCAAGGCATCCATAAAGCCGCAGCAGGTGTATCACGTTGCGGAGGTCTTTGACGGAACAGCCAAGGAACTGCTTGACAAGTATGATCAGCGAAACGTCACCCAGGACTTGATCAGGCAGCTGTCGCTTGAAAACTCCATCGAGCACCACGTAAAAGAGCTCAGCGGCGGAGAGCTACAAAGGCTGGCAGTCGCAGTTGCTGCATCAAAGGAAGCTGACTTTTACTTTTTTGACGAACCCTCGTCATACAACGACGTGTTTCAGAGAAGGGGCGTGGCAAGGGTAATCCACAGTCTTGCCAACATCGGGAAAAGCGTAATGGTGGTGGAGCACGACCTGACGCTGCTTGACTTTCTCAGCGACTACATTGATGTGTTGTACGGCGAGCCGGCAGCGTACGGAATAGTCTCAAACATTTTGTCAACCAAGGTCGGCATCAACGTGTTTTTGGACGGCTACCTCCCAAACGAAAACGTAAGGTTCAGAGACAAAAAGTTCAGCTTTGACGTATCCACGTCCACTGACGATTTTGAAAAGGGCGAAGTAGTCATCACGTATCCCGAATTAAAACGACAATATCCCGCGTTTTCAGTATCAATTGACGGAGGGCAGGTAAGGCGCGGCGAGGTTTTAGGAATAATGGGCGCAAACGCACTTGGCAAGACGACGATGATGAAGATGATTGCTGGTGTGGAAAAGCCGGACGTCGGCACAATAGACAGGGCAGTCACCATATCGTACAAGCCGCAGTACCTGACAAACGACATTGATGTCGAGGTCATATCGGTGCTAGACATGGCAAACGGCGGGCCAATTTTTGGCAGCGTTGAGGAAGAGCAGATTGTCGATCCGCTGAAAATAAAGAAACTTTACAACAAATCAGTCAAGAACTTGTCTGGAGGCGAACTGCAAAAAGTTGCCATCGTGACGTGCCTTCTGAAAAAGGCAGACGTGTATGCGTTAGACGAGCCGTCTGCATTTTTGGATGTGGAGGACAGAATAGCAGTTGCCAAGTTCATCCAGAGGTTTGTCCGCTCTTACGCAAAATCGGCAATAGTTATTGACCACGACATCCAGCTGATGGACTTGATTTCCGACAAGATGGTAATCTTTGAGGGAGTCTCAGGAATTTCAGGTCACGGAACAGCCCCCCTTACAAAGGCAGAGGCGATGAACAAGTTTCTCAAATCACTTGACATCACGTTTAGAAGAGACGAGGCGACGCGAAGGCCACGAGTAAACAAAGCTGAAAGCAGACTCGACAAGCAGCAAAAAGAGACTGGCAATTTTTACTACAAGACTTGACACGAATGCTCAAAAAAGCATTGGAGGGAGTACTCACGGAAAAAGAGAGCACAGAATTGTTTTCCGCATTTGATCAGATTGGCCAAATCATCATAGTCAGAATTCCAGATTCCCTTCTGTCAAAGAAAAAAACGATTGGCGAGGCCCTGCTTGAGCATGTGCACCCGGCAAAATCGGTGTTCTACCAGGCAACGCCAGTAGAGGGCGACTTTAGGACAAGGAACTTGGAAATACTTGCGGGAGTCGACAGCACAGAGACAGAGTACAAGGAGTTTGGCTGCAGGTTCAAAGTCGATGTGGAAAAGGCGTTTTTCTCTCCAAGGCTTTCCACCGAAAGGGACAGAATAGCGCAGATGGTCCAGGACGGCGAAACTCTGATCAACATGTTTGGCGGAGTTGGAATGTTTTCAATAATTGCGGCTAAAAAGAAAAGATGCACTGTATACAACATTGATCTCAACCCGTATGCGGCAAAGCTTTGCGAGGAAAACATCAGACTGAACAAGCTGGCAGGCAAAGTAATCTCGATACACGGCGATGCAGCCCAGGTGGTAAAAGAACAGTTGCTCGACAAAGGTGACAGGACACTCATGCTGCTGCCGGAAAGGTCAGACGAGTTTTTGGACTCGGCAGTAAGTGCTACCAAGAGCGGCGGAATCATCCATTACTATTCGCACCAACACGCAGACAAAAGACAGGACGCAGTAGAGGTATCAAAAGAGCACTACCTCAAGGTTGCCCCAGTACACTCGGAGATCCTTGGCGGCAGAATGGTTCGGGCAGTTGGTCCGAGATATTATCAGACGGTAGTCGATGTCAGGATAACAAAATAGCTACTGGTCGTCTGCAGATATTGATGAGGTGGAGGGTTTTGTCGTTGCCATCATGTACCCGATCCAGGATATCACGCCCAAGATTCCGCCGGCAATCATCAGGACTGACAGCTGCAATACAATCGGGCTCCACTCAGAGAGCATCAGCAGATACGCATAAACAAAGAATGCCACAATGGACAGGCAGAAAATCAATATTCCGCCGGACTTTCTCTTTGACATCAGCTAAAGCCTCGAATCGAGTAATTTAATCGAATCTAGTATTCGAATTCGATTGCCATCAAAAACGCGTCCTCGCCGTCGCGATAGTACGCCTTGAGCCTCTGCTTTATGACAAATCCTAGTTTTTCATACAGCCTTACTGCGTCATTGTTGCTGCATCGCACCTCAAGGTACAGCTCGTCGCACCGCTTTTCCTTTATCCCCTTGATGGACTCGTCTATTATTGCAGCACCCACTCCCTGCTTTCTGTGCTCGTCTAGTACCGCAACAGACACGACGTGCCCCTTTTTTACAAATCCCAGTTTTTTGAAATTGGAAAACCCGTACTCTGTTTTGCACATTATGTATCCCACAGGCTTTCCTTTGATCTCTGCGACCAAGAACGCCTCGGGCAGTTCTGCCAGAAGGCTCTCATAGAAATAATCAGAATAATGCTCAGGAAGTGTCTTCAGGTTTATTTCCATTACAGGTATGAGATCACCTGGCTCGCATCTTCGAACAACATAGTCCCCGATCTGCCTGTTGATTATCTGCATCGCTATGATTCCCAATGCAGAATATTTAATGTTAAAGTTGAAATTCACAGTAATTATTCATGCGGAAAAGCTGGACTTGTCGCCGACGTCTAGTTGAGAATCACTATTGACTTGCTCATCAGATCTTTGGTCGGAATGACTGTGCTCTCGTTTCTGTCGTTTGTGACTATCATGTACAGAAGCTGGGATGCAGTAATTGTGCCAGTTATTTCCCCAATTTTCACTTTCTGGCCCACCTTGAGCAGCGAGCGCTGGTTTGATGCGCCAACTATCGAGGCAGGAATTACGTCCTTTAGCGCAAACCCAAGGCCTATTGCGACTGCCGCACCTATTGCGACTGCAATGCTCCATGAAAACGCAGACACCAGAATTGGGATTATCGATTCGCCCACGCCAAGCTGCGTGAATCCCACCGCAAACACCAGCCCATACATGACTGCCTTGATTATCGGAATGATGAACTTGGGGCTGCCGACGTGGTGCTCAAGCAGCTGGTGCTGGACCCACCTTATTACGAAATTAACAACAATTGAGCCTATTACCACAATTAGGACAAATGCAAGCAGGTTTGGAACCCAGAGCCACAGATTTGTAAGCGCAGTCGTAAGCTGGACAAACTGCATTGCGTTTACCGCCGCCACTACGAAAAACAGGTAGACAAACCACCTGATGGTAGCGGAAATCAGCTGCACTGAGTCGAATTTGTCGGATATTCCCACCAGTATTTGCGAATCCTGCTGGTGAGTTTTTTGCAGTATGTTCTTTGCGACCTTGGTGACAACTCTGCCAACAATTTTTCCTGCAACAAAACCAATTACAAGCAGAATTGTTGCGGCAATTATTTTCGGAATGCTGTCTGCAACACTCACTGCAAACGCCTTGAGTGCATCACCTGTGGGACTGTAAATTCCCTCCAGCGGGTCCGACTGCGCAAAGGCAGCCTGACTAGATACAATTAGCGATAACGTAACGGCGAAAAGCAGCATTATTTGTTTTATAGAGCGCATTCTTTAACGCAAATTTCCATGGCGATTTAAACTCAGTCGCTAAATTTTTGTACACTAGAGTTTTTTATTTAATTGACAAGATTCGTACAACGCGTCACGCGATGAATATAACATCTTGAGAATAAATTTGGAGATAACAATTAATGTAAACAGCGCCAATCAAGATGAATGAG
>DATIGB010000077.1:0-7185 GCA_035454985.1 Candidatus Nitrosotenuis sp. | reverse complement strand
TTCAATCTCACAATATGTAGGGCCTTTGAGTACGGCGAGGAAATGTTCGGGCCCCAGGACGGTGACGTGTGCTATGACAAGGATGCCAACCTTGGCAAGTACGAAATGGACCCAAGCCAGCAGCTTGCAGTGCCAATGGTGGGGCACTCTTATTTTAAAAAGACCCGATTTGATCTGCACATCTCAAAAATCATGCAGGACGAGGGGGTGAGCCCAAAAGACTTTTTCTTCAAAGAAATGCAGGAAATAAGCGCCGAGGGGGGCTTTAGGACGGCATCCGTTCGTTGCACAAACTTTTCGGTTGAGAAAAACGCCGCCAGTTTTACCTTGCAGCGCGGATCGTTTGCGACAATTGTGATGCGCGAGATAATGAAGCCAGACGATCCACTCGGAGCTGGCTTTTAAACAATTTTACTTAACCATCAATGAGTTTTAATAATAAATTAATATTCGCAAAACTGGGTAACATCAATCATGGCAACAAAGGGGGATTTTGCATCTCCAAAACCCCAAGTATCTATCATAATTCCTACGTATAACGAGTCGCAGAACATACTGCAGGTTCTTCGGTCAATCGAGGAGCACATTCCAAAAAACATCACGGCGCAAACAATTGTAGTCGATGACAACTCGCCTGATGGGACTGGGAAAATTGTAGAAGACTATATGAAAAACGTCAGAAAAATGGCAGGCTATACAATTGACATAATACACAGAAAAACCAAGGCCGGCCTCAGCTCCGCAATTCTTGGTGGCATCCAGTACGCAACCGGAAACGCAATAGTTGTAATGGACAGCGATCTTTCGCACCCGCCCAGTCTTCTGCCAAAAATAATCGATGCACTAAAGCAGCCCAAGTGGGACATTGTAATCGCATCGCGATACGTGCGCGGCGGCTCGATTAGCGGATGGACAGTAAAGCGAAAACTCATCAGCAAGGGCGCAACAATGATTGCAAAGCGCGGCCTTGGGGTAAATGCCAAGGATCCAATGTCGGGCTTTTTTGCCTTCAAGCGCCAGATAATTCAGGGGCTAAAATTTGATGCGATAGGCTACAAGATGCTTCTTGAGATACTAGTCAAGACAAAAAACGCAAACGTCTTGGAAATACCTTACACGTTTACCAACCGAAAATTTGGCTCAAGCAAGTTTGAGGCGCGCACAGTTCTTGATTATACAAAGGCAGTCTGGCACCTCTACCGCCATGGCAAAAAGGCGGCAAGGGAGGAAAAACGCACATCTGTGAGCTTTTTCTCAAAGGCCGGCAGGTTTTACAGTGTCGGCGCAATCGGGCTTCTGACCAACTACCTGGTATCGTCAATGTTCACAAGCGTCGTTTCAAACCTGTGGTACCTGCATGCAACAATCATTGGAATCGTAGTGTCAATGTCCAGCAATTTCATACTGAACAAGATTTGGACATTTGAAGATCGTGACTTTTCGCCACGGCACGCCATGACGCAGTATGCAAAGTTCATCGGGTTTAGCTCCCTTGGGGCGCTTGCACAGATAGGTATGGTGTACGTGCTAGTTGATCAGTACCGCGTGGAGTATCCGGTGGCACTTGTCCTGGCAGTGTTTTCTGCTGCACTGAGCAACTTCCTTTTGAACAAAAAGTGGACGTTCAAAGAAAAAGTCTGGAGCTAGCTCTTTTTTTAAAAGCCCGCGACAACTTGGCAGAACCGCAACATAAAACTCAAATACCTACCAAATCAACGGCTACCGATGGATCCAATATTCATCATAGGTATAGTGTTTCTTGTAGTTGCCAGCTCAATCGGCGCTTATGTTGTTTATCACAAAGAGGTGGTAATGAAGCCGCTCATACTAAAAGAAAAGGCCGAAATCGAGGCTGATAGCTGCGACGAAATCAAGAAAAAGCACGAACTTGGGCAGTACTGGGCGCTGTCAAATTATAGGCTGGCAGCAGCAAAGGTGCATGCATGCTTCCCAGATAAATAGACAAAACGTGTACAGTTTTATCTTTCACAATCCGACACCGTAGACATGTTTGAGGGATTTTTCCAGACACCGACAAAGGCCCCTGACTTTCCGGAGGGCTTTGAGTGGATTAACACCGATGAGCCGCTGAGCCTTTCAAGGCTAAGGGGGAACGTGGTTGTCTTGGATTTTTGGACTTATTGCTGCATTAACTGCATGCACACCCTTCCTACTCTTGCGCAGCTGGAGGAAAAATACCGGGGCAGGCCCGTCGTGTTTATCGGGGTGCACTCTGGCAAGTTCTTTACAGAACAGGAGGCGGGCAATGTGAAAAGCGCAGTGGCAAGATACGAGATAGAACACCCTGTCGTAGTTGACAAAGAGATGCAGGTCTGGGCCAAGTTCCAGGTGAACGCCTGGCCGACAATTCTCATAATTGATCCTGCCGGAAACATCGTGTACAAGCAGTCAGGAGAGGCCCAAAAGGACGAAATCGACGACACAATAGATGTCCTGCTGCAGACTCATGCCAAAAAAGGAACTCTGACAAAAAACCCGCCACAAATTCAAAACTCTCAGAAAACGCAAAACCATCTGCTCTCATTTCCAGGCAAGATCTCAATTTCGAGTGCCGGAAAAATCGCGATAAGCGATTCGAACCACAATAGAATTCTGGTAACTGACGTCTCTGGCAAAGTTCTCCACATCATAGGAAACGGAAAGCCGGGACTCGGGGATGGGGACTTTGCGTCTGCTGAGTTCTTTAGGCCGCAGGGTGTCGCATGGCGCGAAAACGACATCTATGTAGCTGACACTGAAAACCACGCAATACGCAAAATCAGCATCGAGAAAAACCATGTGGAGACAGTTGTCGGCACAGGAAGGCAGGGCCCGTGGATTTCTGCCGGAGGAAAAGGCAAGTCTGTCTCAATTACATCTCCGTGGGACGTGGCAATACAGGGCAGCCTTGTTTACATTGCAATGGCCGGAAACCACCAGATTTGGACATATGATGTAGAGTCCCAAATGGCATTGCCATATGCCGGCTCTGGGCACGAGAACATAATTGACGGGCCTGTGCGGGAGGCGCAACTTGCGCAGCCAAGCGGCCTTTCGATCTTGGGGGACACACTGTATTTTGCCGACAGCGAGGTGTCTGCAGTAAGGCAGATCTCAATTTCGTCAAAACAGGTAAAGACAATTGTAGGCCGCGGCCTCTTTGAGTTTGGCTATCAGGACGGAAGCCTTGATGATGCACTGCTTCAGCACCCGCTGGGGCTGTGCGCTGTTTCTGATGCAATCTTTGTGGCAGACACATACAATTCCGCAATACGCATAATCGATCTGAGGCTCTCTCAGGTGGTGACACTGATTGGCAAAACCGAAAAAAATCTGGTGTGCCTGCCGGGCAACCCTCAATGTGACATCTTGCCGCTTTACGAGCCAAGCGACGTGGAATTCTACTGCGACAAACTCTACATCACAGACACGAACAACCATCTAATTCGAACCTTTGATCTGAAGACAAATGTCCTGGGTACACTTGACATCAGGGTCTAGGCCAAATGCCTACGGGTGCGCCTTGCAAGATATATCCCAGAACCGCTGACTGCAATCCCGGATACGATGATTGTCATTCCGTAGGAAACCCAGTCCTTGCTGCGATACATAAATGACGATTCTGGGCCAAGCTCGCCCCTTCCCTGGAACTGGAAAATTATTCCAAAGCAGATTAGAATTATGCCTGCCGTGATGAGCGGCTTTCCTAGGTTCATTGCGTTTTTGGCATGGCGTACTGATTTTAACGATGCGCCACTCAATGAATTATGATTTTGGCAGCTCGATTATGAACGTGGTTCCCTTGCCTAATGCCGTTCTGACACTGATTTTTCCGTCATGCTGCTCTACAATTGCCTTGCAGCTTGGCAGCCCAAGGCCAGTACCCGTCTGCCTCGTTGTAAATAACGGCTCAAAAATTCTTGGCAGCAGGTGATCTGGGATTCCTGGACCCGAATCCTCAATTTCTATTGTGATGTTTGGCCCGCTGTCAAAAACCCTTATGTCTATTTTTCCGCTGCCGTCCATTGCCTGGACTGCGTTTGAAATGAGGTTGACAAACACGATCTCAAGTTTTTCCTCATCGCAAACTATGTCATAATCCTGTTTTGTAGTGGTGATCTCTATGTTGTCCAGACCGCTTATTTTGGAAATCGAATTCGCAATGACTCGGCAAATTTTTGTTTTTTCTAGTCGCAGTTGCTTTGGTCTTACAAAATCAAGTACGTTGTCAACCTGGTGCATGATCCTAATCATTGACTTGCTTATCCTGTTGAAGTCCTCTTCTGACTTTTCATACAGCTCGGGGTTTCTGATGCGTATTATCTCCAAGGATCCTTTGATCACCGATAATGGGTTCCTAAGATCATGCGCAATTCTAGCTGCAAGCTCGCCAATGGTCTGCAGCTTTTCAGTCTTTAGCATTTCCGCGGTTTTGACGTGATCAGTCTCAATGATTGTTTCGCAAACGCAGTTGAATTTTTTATGGTGGTTGATTATCGCTTCCTTTGAGGGGGCCTCGCAAATGCAGTACAGAACATCCTCCCCTTCATTGAACAACAGCTGGTGCACTTTGACTCCAAACTCGTCAATGTCCTCGCTTACGGACTTTTCAAGCTCGCGCCGGCTGTAGCCTCCAAGCTTGTGGGTGTCTAAAAACAGCGGCACTTCGATTCTGAGATAATGCTAGCAGTAAAATATGTTTGTCGGACTCTTGTCTGTGTCCAAAAAAAATTTGCCTATGGCGCAAAACCTGATCATTTCCAGCATTTTGGTTTTTTTGCTGATTTTGTAAAAATGCACCCTGCCTGCGGTGTTTGTCTGAAACGAACGGACAATAAATTACCTAGTACATATAGTCATAACAATTGGCATGTATTCCATAGTGCAAGAAACGCCCTCAGCTCAGTCTGCCCTAATCAGGCCCGGAGTTGAGTTTGTTGGAATCATTAGCAAAAGCGGCAAACTGACAAACTGGGTTGGCTCTGTCTGCTTTCAGATGTCAGATGCCGACATGGACTTGTTCTTCATGAAAATCGCCTTGCGGTCCTCGATGCAGAAGGACTTTGATAAGGACTTGGGAGAGGTGACTTGCTGCATCACACAGCGCGAAAGCAGAAAATTCATATCGATACCGACATCAAATGACAAAACCGTTCTGGTCATCACCAAAAATGACTATGCTCACGAACAGCTGGTGTCCGATATACGCAATTCGCTAAAACACTCCGGCCGGTTTCTGGGCGAGTCTGTTCTGATGGACGACTAGCGGTATAATGAAAATTGATTAATTGAGCAAATGATTTTTTGCCATTTTCTTTAATCTGATTTCCTAAAGTGTTCAAAATGTATAATTGGAGTGCTGATCTGGATGGGCAGCCGCGCTTTTCGTATCTCAATCTTATACTGTTTGCAAGCGCTACTGCCCTTGCCCTTTTGCTTTTTCTGATTTTTGCGCCGCAGATTCAGCAGATAACCACCGAGTCCCCATATCTGATAGAAATGGCGTATTTTCCGACCGTCTTTATCGGGTTTATTTTCGGAATGAAGATAACAGAGCGTGCCATCAAGCCTTCTGAAATACGCAGTCCGATAAAGCGGGGGCTCACCAAGATACTGCTGTTCTTCTTCATAATAGGGGGGCTGTTTAGCGCCGTGAGTTTTGCGCTGGGGGGCGGCATATCGCTTCCAGAAAAGTCATTGCTTGAGATGGGCCTGGCTCAGTGGGTTACGCAGTTTGTATCGCAAAACGGCGGACTCACATTTCTGATACTGTCCAGCATATCGCTTATGGCGGTGGCTACAAGGAGGATAATCGGGCTTGACGGAATAGTAAACAGCATATCTACATTTATTGGAACGTTCATCTTTTTCTCCATGATTGCGCTAAGCCTGTCGCATACCCATCCGTCTCACTCGCAGGTGTACCTGTATGCGTTTTACCAGGCGGGGATAATTGGCGGCGCACTGTACAAGATGAACAAAATGACGTCAAATCTTAACATGTGGGAAGACTATACGAACGGCTACTAGGGGTGGTTCTGGACCTTCATGTCTTCATTTAGGTTTACTGAGAGGTCTTTTCCGCCAGACTGGGCAGCACTTTCCTGTTTTGCCTTTTCCTCCAACATCTGTTTGTACTCTAGCTGCTTTTGCTTTGCGATGTGGTCTGAGTACAGGACGTCGTCGCCGATGGCAAGGTATACCAGGGCAATCACAACAAGTGACGCTGAGACCATTATCATGGAGTATCCGACTGTTCTGTAATTGTGCGGCTCTGCCATGAACTACCGAAAATTCTAGAGAGATTTATTCTTTTAAATGAGCGGTTTTTTACCGCCAGTCTCATTTAAAGTGACGATTTTCGCTTTGGGCGTTTGGCTGCAGCCTGTACTGAATTCATGTTGGCCTTGGCAAATCCGTCCGATCTGCAAGTGATCGCGCAAAAAAGAAAAAAGGCCCCGTATAACAAAAGACTAGTTGACGCTGCAAATCCTAAGCTACGAGTTTCTTGGCCCAATACGGCTGTCGGAATGGGGCCCTCCGATGGAACAAGTGGTTTACATTTTGCTGGCAAAATCAAAGGGCACCTTTCAAGTGGTTTACGTTGGAGAATCCGAAAAATCAGACGACCTTGATTTTTTCAAAAGCCACGAAAAGTCAAAATGCTGGGCTGCCGCCGCAGGCTCTGAAAAAGATCTCTATCTGTCGATATACCCAATGTGGAACTCTACGCAGGATGAGCGAAAAAGGCTGACAACCAAAATAATCCAAAAATACAGGCCACAGTGTAATGAAGGCAGTGCCTGACTCAAAACCAATGAACTGTCCATGCTGCGGCTCTAGGATGGAGCCTGCACAAGACCTTGGACTCTCCGTGCTGGTGAGGTGCACGCAATGTGGGCTGTCTGATACAGTTCTCAAGTCATGATCTGATTTTGTTTTTTACGTCAAACAGCTGCAACGTGATGAGATCAAGTGCCTTTTTTAGGTGATCAAACTCGTTTACTGAGTGCATCTGGCCCTCAACTAGCCTTCGCAGAACCTTGACTACTCCCTTTTGAAATTCATCGGCGGCAATTATCTCAAGGGCATTGAGCTTGGACAACAAAATGTCGAGCTCCTTTTTCATGTCTTCTGATGATTCGTGTTTTTTCATCAAAGGCGTTATTGCCCAATTGCTATATG
>DATIGB010000076.1:0-9687 GCA_035454985.1 Candidatus Nitrosotenuis sp. | reverse complement strand
TCAATTGATGAGAACACCTTGTTGATCGGTCCCAAGTCATTTTCGATGATCGGCCTTACCTGATCAAATGAGGATGCAGGAACGTCGTCTTGCAGTTTGGAAAGCTCTTCCATGTATGGCTGCGGTAAAATATCGGCTCTTGATGACAGCCATTGCCCAAGCTTTATGTAAACTGGTCCGAGCGACACAAAAGTATCAAGGACCCTTCTTGCATGCCTTTGGAATTTGTCGTTGTCAATATTTTTTCCCTCTCTACGTACCCATTCTCTTCTGTCCTTTCGTAGTGATATAATTATTGGAATTAGTTTGATGAGGACCTTGATCGTTTTAGCTATGGTTGCTCATCTCACTCGTTTTTGATTTTTTTGGCAATTCTATATCCAACGTAACCTATTGCCAGAGAGGATATCACTCCTGCAGCTATGGAAACATGTTTGTCTCTTTTTGTTTTCTTGCTGTTTTTGTAAAGATATGATGATATCTTTGCTCCGCCGAGTGCTCCGCTTGCAAACCCTACTAAAACTTCTGGCGCGTCAAGTGCAAGGTGCCCAAGTGGACTTTTTCTTGGATCTACTTTGTCCATGTGAACAAGATATTTGTCGTCGTATTCCCTTATGTGTAAATTGCCATACCGGTACTGTTTTTTTGCACCATTTTTGTGGCCAAGCAAAGTTTCTTCTGCCTGTTCAAGCATAAACGGTCTTAGTTCTTTGGGAATTTCGATTTCGTCCCATGCCATGGATCCAAGATATGGGTTATTGATTAATAATCCTAGTGGGTTTCGCTTTCAGCCTGTTCTTGCCGTTTCCTTTTTATTTTCTTGTAAACGATGTAACCTGCAATTCCTACTATGACAATTCCAATGATTCCAGGCACAAAGTCCATGACTGTTGGTGGAGGCTTGGAAGTGTCTTTGAGAAATACGGTTGTATTTTCTGATACCACTCGTTCTTCGCGCAGATCATCTTTGTATCGTACAGTGATTTTGACTTTGTGTTCACCATATTTTGGCTCACCATCAAACTCTACTGGAATGTTAAATGGGACAGGCGAGTCTGTTTCTAGCTCATCAATAAACTGAGTTGTTTTTTTAATATTAGACCCATCAAGGGGTTCTAGTGTTACAAACGCAAATAATCCATTAGCGTTACCTTCATTGATTATCTCCCCAATTATGGTTTCTTTTCCTGAGAGCTGTATTACATCAATGTTGTAGATTTTTGCGTCAACCAAGCCATTGATAAAAAAGTCAACCGTTCTGTTGTTGACCACTTTGTTTCCATGCCCGTCATAATAAGAAATTTCTAGTGGTGCATGAAGTGTTTCACTACGAATGCTTTCTGGAATATAGACATTAAATAAAAATGTCCTCGAAGACATAGGTGGAATTGTCCCAACGTTCCATTCACTCTGATCAAATACCACGTTTTCTGTATTTGTAATTGGATTTGTTGTCGAAGAAACTGATGTTTGCGTGTTTTGTAAAACTACTTCTACATTTGACATTGGCGCAGTTCCGGTATTTGTAAGTTGGACTGCTACTGGATTATTTTTTAGTGATGTCAAAAATGGATTGTCCGCATTAAGATTAAAAACACTCTTTCCAGTTACTTTGAACGTGAACTCAAAAAACGATTGCCTTGATCCCGACTCGCGAAATCTCGAATAATCCACTTTTACGGTTCCTGGATATTGCTCTATTGCAAGATCCTTGCTTAAATCCACATAAAATGTAAGGCCGAAATATCGCCCCCCGAGTACTTCGGTTCCACTATCCGCATAAATTACTCCATCCCTACTGTTTGCAGAGCTGAATCCCATCGGCAATGAAAGTTGCCCTCTTACTCCTGTGATATCAGTAGTCCCGACATTTGCAAACACTACGGTAAATGGTACGTTTTTGTCGCCTGGAGCTACCTCTACTTTGTTACCTATCGTTCCAAAGTATGCATTTGTGTATTTAATGTCGGCAAAGTTTCGCTCAAATGGCGAATTGCTTGAGATCGTCTGAGCGCTCGCAAGTGTTAGCTGTCCAGATATGATCAGAGCCAACATTACAAAACCTAGTGCTTTCATACAGTAATCTCCATTTTTGGCTGCATGTCTTCTCCCTCAAATGCTCGCCCGTCCTTTATTGTAATTACACGATCAACTTCTCCAAATTGGTGTCTGTCATGTGTCACAATGATAAATGTTTGATTTAGCTTTTTTGCCATTGATTTCATTAATTGCACTATGATTTCAGCGGTGACAGAATCCAAGTTTCCTGTTGGTTCATCAGCTAGAACTACAGCTGGCTTGTTAATTAAGCCCCGTGCAATTGCTGCTCTTTGTGCTTGCCCACCAGAAACCTTGTTTGCTCGCTTGTTCATCTGGTTCTCCAGACCCACTCCTCTTAGCAGCTCGACTGCTTCCTTCTGGGCAATTTGAACTGTTCCTTGAATAAGTCTTGGAAGCATTACATTTTCTAGTACGGTCAGGTCTGCCAATAAATTTGAAAACTGGAAAATAAATCCAAGCTTCGAGTTCCTAAATGCGGATATTTTATTATCTGAAAGTTTTGTAGTGTTGGTGCCATCAATGAAGACCTGGCCGCTGGTTGGCTTGTCAAGTAAACCAATCATGTTAAGCAAGGTGGATTTGCCCGACCCTGAGCTGCCAACGATCAACAAGAACTCGCCCTTCTTTACTGAAAACGACACATTGTTTAACGCCTGAACTTTGGTGTCTCCATGACCAAATATCTTGTTGACATTTTTTAATTCCAGCACAATATCAGACATAACGCATTGCCTCCACAGGTTGTAGTTTTGTTGCCTTGTATGACGGATAGATTGACGCAATTACTGCCAAGGCAAATGCCATCACAGCTGTCTGCATGATTTTGCCCCAGTCGTAGCTTACCTCAAGCGGAATGCTTCCTGCAAAGGTCATCTTGGACTCTTTTGCATAAAAGGTGTAGCCAAGACCCATTGCCGTGCCTAACCCTGCGCCAAGCGCTCCAATCATCATACCCTGCACGATAAAAATTATCAAGATATCCTTTCTTTTTGCACCTATTGCACGCATGACACCAACCTCCCTAGTTTTACTTGATACCAACATCATTTGGATGGTGACTACCGCAAATGCCGACGACATCATTCCAAAGTAGCCGATCATGTTGATCATTGCAATGCCTGAACGAAATCCTCGAAGGGCATCCTCTGCAGATTCCTCAATTGTCTCCGCCTTGAAATCATCATTTGGGAATGATCTTAAAAAGAAATTCTTCACATCGGTTGCTTTTTTTGGATCATTTAATTTTACTAGGATTTCACCGCTTTCTCCGCTTCTATCAAGCATGTCACGTAACGCATCAATGTGTATTATGGCACTGGTATCAAGTCCCTGTCCTCCCGGAGATTGAACAATTCCGGTGATAAGAAAGCGCTTTACTTTGTCTTCTCCTCTTCTATCAGTTACCTTCAGCTTAAGGCTATCGCCAACCTTGGCGTCCCCGAGTTTGCTTGCAACCGACGATCCAAGCACGATAGAGTTTCTGGAAAACACATACTGACCATCAGTTACCGTCTCATGAACAGTTGAAACACGTGGATCTCTGAATGGATCAACTCCCACAAGAGGAACTTTGAATTCTTCAATTACTCTGCCATTTTTTGTCACATTAATTGACGCAGTCGATTCTACCCTAGGGGCAGCCGCCTCAACATATGGAATCCTCTCAAACCAGTTTACCAAGAAAACATCGGATTTTGTGATAAAACTTTCCTCGTCTGTTACGCGAACATCTCCAAACCTGTAGCTTGACAGATCTCTGACAATTGCGTCATACAACCCCTGAAATATTACAAAATTCACATGAATTACCAATATCCCAATTGACACTGCCAAAACTGCACCAATCAGTGAGCCCTTTTTGTTTGAGAGCATCCTTTTTGCCAGCTGGACGCGGTAATCCATGTGTATGGTAATTTAGTCTAATATTTAATGTATTATATGCCTAAAATGAGGAAATCGGACAATTTTATCTAAAAATAGTACTGTTTAATAAGAAACTAGTGCATATTGGTATCAAATTGGATAAATTAGACATTGAAATTATGCATTTACTGCTTGATAATTGCAGAGAGTCAGACAGACAAATAGGCAACAAAATAGGCATTTCCGGTGCTGCGGTAAAATCCAGAATTAAAAAGATGATTCAAAATGGAATGATTGAAAACTTTACGCTAAAGATAGAACCGCCAGTTTTGGGTTACAATCTTTTGTATATTGTAATAACTGGCCAAGACATTGATGAAATACTAAAGCAGGTAGGATTGATCGGTGATCCATTTTTGGTAGTTCCCTGCGTTGGAGGCATTACAGTTTGTGGAATCGTGGTAAAAGAAAATGTACAGCAAAAAATAGAGATCATGAAAAATCTTATGAAGGGTGTCAGAGTTCTTAGCATTTTTGAAGCTGTGAATCCTGGCGTGAGATCAGATTTGATAAAAACGGATCTTGAAATAATAAATCAGCTCATGAAAAACCCAATAATGAGAATCGATGAACTTGCAAAATCAACCAAGCTTTCTACAAAGACAGTTGCAAGATCGTTAAAAAAACTACAAAATGACGAGGCTATCCAGTTTACGCTAATTTACAACCCTGCAAAATTTGACCAGTACATACCGTTTGCAGTGTTAGCTTGGATTGATGGAAGCCTGAATGAAACTCTAAACGTATTGAAAAAGGAATTCTCGGACTATTTTTTGCAAAAACCATTTATTGCAAAAAACCAAATCGTATTATTTTTGTACAGCAATAACATATTTGAGCTTGATAACATAACACACCGGGTGAGAAATGTAAAAGGTGTATCCAGTGCAGATTTGTTTATCCCAAAAAAAATAGAACTGCCGCAGCGGTGGATCAAAGACACCATTAAAAGCTCAAAATCTTCTGGAAAGCTTCACCTGTTATACCAGACAAATTAAATAGCAACCAAACAAAAAACTACTAGTTGAAGAAAGAGACAGTCTATGAGGGAAAAATACTCGGGCTTAACATATACGAGCTAAGCGTGAACGGCAGGAAGATAAGACGTGAGGTGATTGAGCACCGCGGAGCCGCAGCGATACTTGGCTTTGATGAGAAGGGCAGGGTGATTTTGGTAAAGCAGCATCGATTTCCGCATGGCTATGTTCTGGAGATTCCTGCAGGCACGCTTGAAAAGGGAGAAAAGCCGGAAAAGTGCGCATTTCGCGAAATTCAGGAAGAAACCGGCTACAAGGCAAGGAAGATGACTCATCTAATTACGTACTATCCATCGGTTGGCTACAACAAAGAGGCAATACACTGCTTTGTGGCAAAGGGATTACAGAAGATCAGTGATCAGATGCTTGATGATGACGAAATCATGTCCGTGGTAAAAATAGATATGAAAAAATTGCTAGGCATGATCAAAAACGGCAAAATTATTGATTCAAAGACAATCTGCGCAGTTTTGACCTATGCGTTAAAAAACAAGATTTATTGATTGTAGATTGGCTTTACAAGATCTGAAATATCCGCCCAAGATCTTGAAACCTTTTCAAACATATAGATAAGATCAACAAGATCTATAGGCAGCTGATTTTTCTCCTCAATTGAAGAACGAATGTCAGATATTTTTCTCTGAAATTTTCTATGATTTGATATTGCGTCTATTGCAAGTCTTCTGTTATGTCCAATGAATGCATCAATTGATTTTTGGTGTATGGCTTCAATATCCTTTGTGAGATCGTAAATCTTACGAAGCTCATTTTTGGACAGGTGTGTGTTCAATATGGTATTTGCTATTTCCACCAAAGTATCACAGGCTGTCTCCAAAATGTTTGCAGCTATCCTATAGTCCAAAACATCAATGTCTTCAAGATGAAATGTCGTTGCAAGTCTTTTGTCAACCATCGTGCTGCGAATTAATCTAACAAGCAGAAAATATTGTCTATCTACTTCATCGTCGCGATTTGGAAGAGTTTGAAGGTTTGATTTGTCATCAGAAATCAATGCCAGTGAAATATCATTGAACATGCCAAGTGCAATTGAGCTGATTCGTTTTAGAATTTTATCCGGATTTAGTGTGGTTGCATCCAAAAGAAATTGAACGTTTATGTTGGAGGAGTCTTCTTCAACAATTTCCATCCCAACCAACCTTCTCATCGAGTTTCGAATTTTTTCTCTGTCCTCAACTGGTATGCTGGCCTTTCCTTTAATTCGAATTATGTCGTATCCAAGAAGATATGCTCCCGTAATGTCTGCAACAATGTTTTCGTCCTGCGGAAGCGGATATGAGATTATTACCTCCTTTGAAGGCCGCTCCATTTTGTTTACTGTGATCGAAAGGGTGTTTTCACTTGCCTCAATCTCTACCTCATTACTTTTCTCAAGCTTGTTTGCGACAATCCATTCTTTTGGAAGTGATACCAGAATACTGCTCCCAATTTTTTGTAGGCGTCGAATGAATTTAGTCAATTTAAATCAATATAATTAATTTAAGCCATATTCTTATATTTTTAGTGAAATTTAAACTTAGATCATGAAGGGTATGGCATTTAGTCCTGCACACATAACAGGATTTTTCAAGGCAGAACTTGATGAAAAACAAAGGCCTGAGTTTCGGGGATCTTTGGGAGCAGGGTTTTCAATTCAGTCAGGTGTCACTACTACAGTAGAAATCGAGGAATCTGACTATACGGATTTTAAGATTAGAGTAACAGGATACCAATCCGATAACATGCAGGTATCTGAATTTGTGATAAGAGATTTTCTGAAAAACATCGAGGGAAATTATTTTGTCAACATACATCACGACATCAAAGTTCCAGTCGGGTATGGGTTTGGCTGTTCTGCTGCAGCTGCACTGTCACTTGCTTATGCATTGAACCAGGCGTTTGGAACTGGTTTTTCGAATGAGAAGCTCGGAAGAATTGCCCATGTTGCAGAAGTATGTTGTCAGACAGGGCTTGGCGATGTTTTAGCGTCATATCACGGAGGTTTTGAAATCAGAGTTAAAGGAGGGGCACCTGGAATTGGCCTGATTAAAAAAATATCAGCGGAATCATATTCTGCAATTATGATTTGTTTTGCTCCAATTTCAACAAAACAGTTCATGAAGGAAAGAATGTCGTCAATAAACGGTCTTGGCGGAAAGATGGTAAACAGACTTGTAGAGTCACAAGATATCAATGAGTTTCACGATTCTTCTATAGAATTTGCGAACTATGTAGACATCATAACTCCAAAGATGAAAGCCGTAATAGATGAACTAAAGAGCAATGAAATAAAGTGTGGCGTAGCATTGTTTGGCGAGACAATCTTTACTTTGGTTCCCCAAAATTTGGAAGAAAAAGTTCTGAACATATTGAGAAAGTACAACGAAGGAATTGTTATTAAATCAAAAATTGATAATCTCGGGGCAAGACTAGTTATCTAAATGACAAACCCAATTCCTAAAAGCCATCCAAGGGCACAATCTCTGTACATTAGGGAAAGACTAGTTCACGCGTTTGATAGCGGACTTGTGGCAAAAGAAGGCCTCATGGCGCATGGGCGTGGAGAAGCATTTGATTATTTGGTAGGCGAAAAAACGTCAAAATCTGCAAGAAATGCAATAAGGGCAGCCGCATTTGCGCTTGTATCTGCGGAATACCCAGTCATATCGGTAAACGGAAACATTGCTGGATTGTGCCCAAGGGAAATAGTAAAATTGGCAAAGGCAGTAAATGCAAAAATCGAAATAAACCTGTTTTATTCCAGCAATAAGAGAAAGCAGAACATCTTAAGAGTAATGCAAAAAAACGGCGCAAAAGAAATTCTTGGTGTCATCAGGAAAAATTCCACTAGGATTTCTGGTCTGGACAGTGCAAGAAGAATTGTAGATAAGAATGGGATTTACATTGCAGACGTGGTTCTGGTTCCCCTAGAAGACGGCGACAGAACCATCGCGCTCAAGAAGGCGGGAAAAAAGGTTATCACGTTTGACCTAAATCCCCTATCCAGGACTGCGCAGACAGCAGACATTACTATTGTTGACAACATAGTTCGGGGAATAAAGGAGCTAACTGACACATGTGTGAAGATACAAAAGAAAAAGATGCATGACATAAAATTCGATAACAAAAAAAATCTTGCAAAATCCATTTCTGAAATAAGAAACTACCTAGAAAAGAGGGCGAGGCTTGCATAAGTCAGTAAGAGACATTCTGGAAAAGAAGCAGGCTGGAAAGAAAATTTCCGTGATCACGGCATACGACTACACCATGGCATCACTGTGTGACAAGGCTGGGATTGACATTTTGCTTGTTGGTGACAGTGCAGGAATGGTGATGCTTGGATATGAAAATACGATTCCAGTCACAATGGATCAGATGGTTTTGTTTACAGAGGCAGTCGGCAGGGCACGCCAAAATGCACTCTTGGTTTCCGATCTCCCGTTCATGTCGTACCAAGCAAGCATTAACGATGCAATTGCAAATTCTGGCAGACTGGTAAAAGCGGGAGCAGACGCAGTAAAGCTTGAAGGCGGAAAGGTAGTATCGAAGACAATTCAGGCAATAGTGGAAACAGGCATTCCCGTAATGGGTCACATTGGGTTTCAGCCCCAGACCACTACACTTGCCCAAGGCTACAAGGTTCAGGGAAGGACAAAGGACGCAGCAATTAGACTGATCGAGGATGCAAAGGCGTTAGAGGAGGCAGGCGTATTCAGCATAGCCTTGGAAATGGTAACTGATGAGGTATCAAAGATAATTTCAGAGGCGGTTTCTGTTCCTATAATTGGAATTGGTTCTGGAAAATATTGTGACGGCCAGGTACTTGTAATTCATGATGTTTTAGGCATGTATGATAAGCTAAAACCAAAATTTGTAAAACAATATTTGTCGCTATCAGATCAGATAACAAAGGCAATATCAAACTATAGAACAGATGTTGAATCTGGAAAATTTCCTGCAAAGGAAAACTGGTTCTCAATGGATAAAACAGAGCTTGAAAAATTAAGAAAGGAAATTGACAATTAAGCATCCATCTCTAGATATCGTAGAATCGTACGGAACTGAGCTGTCAGGAAAAAAGATTGTCTTGTGCGTTGCAGGAAGTGTTGCGGCATACAAGGCATTAGAGCTTGCGAGGCTTTTGATGAGACATGGTGCGGACGTGACATGTGTTGCAAGCAACGCAGTAACTAAACTAATCCAGCCGGATTATTTCAAATGGGCGACAGGAAACGAGGTAATTACAAAGCTTACAGGCAAGTTGGAGCACATCAGCCTAGCTGACTACAAGCAGTCAGATATCATCATAGTGTATCCGGCTACTGCAAACACGCTTGGCAAGCTTGCAAATGGGATTGATGATACGCCCCTATCGACTGTCTTGACTGTTGGGTTTGGCGCCAAAATTCCGATTCTGATGGCACTTGCAATGCATGAAGCAATGTATGAAAACTCTGCAATACTCCGCAATATTGAGTTTCTCAAGGGTAAAATTGAGTTTATTTTGCCGCAAATGACTGAGGGAAAAGCAAAGGCTGCGGAACCCGAAGATGTTTTGGAATATGTTTTGAAAAAGTTTGGACACTCTCCAAAACTAGATGGCAAGAAAGTTCTCATGACTGCCGGGCCGACGGCTGAATACATTGATCCTGTTCGTATAATCACAAAC
>DATIGB010000075.1:0-2872 GCA_035454985.1 Candidatus Nitrosotenuis sp. | reverse complement strand
ATCTAGTTTTGGATGCAGACGCAAAACTACTTTTAATTTGGATTAATGCAGGAGACTGTACACGGCATTTGTCACATGCTATGCATTTTCCATGATCCACAGATAGCGCCTGAGTTTTCTTGTCATAGTCAAAGGAGTGTGTTGGGCAGGATTTATCAAGACTTTCAAAATCGGTTTCAGAAATTCTGTCTTGTCCTATGACAACTTTTCCCCTATATCCAGATGAAACACCAGTCATGTCGGTTGGGTTTTGAATGGTTACAATCTTGTCATCCATTACGGAGTCTTTATCAGAGTTTGTCATAGATCATTACCCGAATACGATAGATCAAGGCTTTTGTTGACAAGGGGGAAATCTGCAACTATGTCGTTTAGCACTGCCTGCTCTATGATTTTCCAATTACAAAATGACGCAGTCCTTATTTTATATCGGTAGATGGAATTGTTTTTCCCAACCATAACCCAATGCATGGTTTGACCCCTGTGTGATTCTGAATAGCCCAGGGCGTGCAGATACGGCTCAAGATGTCCAATTTCACACCGAAGGGATTGTGTGTTTTCTAAGTCAGGCAACGTTTGCTGTATGATCATAATCGAGTTTTGGATTTCTTCTGCACGAAGCATGAATCTTGATAGGGCATCACCATTTCGTTTTTGCATCTCAACTTCGTGTTCCATTTTGTGATACGGTGTGTCATGATATTTGTCTAGGTGCAATGCTGAATAGTTTGCATATGGATGATCTTTTCTGGTGTCAACATCTATTCCAACACAGCGAGCCGCAACGCCAATTATGCCAAAACCAATCGCATCTTCTTTTGTGATCGTTACAGTATTTTTGAGTCTGTCAATAAATGAAGATTTTTTCCTTAAAAACTCAAAAATTTTGTAAAATTCGGTTCCAAGAGATTCTGTCTCGCTCAAGATCATTTTTTTATTGGCATCTGTCAAGTCAATCTTGACCCCACCTACTTGATTTACGCCAAACAAAAGGCGGCTACCGCTTGTTTTTTCATTTAGATTCATCATCTTTTCCTTTAGAATGTTCAGCCGAGCCGCCCCGAATGCAAATCCGGCATCAGTTGACAGTCCAGCTAGGGTTCCAAGATGATTGTAAATTCTTTCCATTTCGGCGCAGACGGTTCTTGTCTGAGCGGCTTTTTTTGGAACCTCTGCCTTGGCAATTTTTTCTATTGCTTGGCACAACGCAGTAGAGTTTGCTACCGACTCATCTCCGGCAATTCGCTCTGACAGCAACACCACGTCTTCCAGTGGCATTTGTTCTGCTAGCTTTTCGACTCCTTTGTGAGTGTAGAAAAGACGAGTTTCCAAGTTTATGATGCTCTCCCCAAGTGTGCTAAATCTGAAATGGCCAGGCTCGATTATACCTGCATGAACCGGCCCAACAGGGATTTCGCAGATTCCATCTCCGTTTACTTTGAGGAATGGGTATTCTTCTTTGCTTTTTGGAACTTTGGTTTTAATGTCAAAATCTTTCCTTAATGGGTAGTTGCCTTCGGGCCAACTGTGCAACAAAAGCGGCCTCTGATCAGGACTTCCTTTTGGGACAAGTCCGAACATGTCCTTGATCTCCCTTTCATAGAGTGACGCAGATGGAATGTGCCCAGTCAGAGTTGGAAAGCAGGCGTCTTTGTCGTCAATGTTTGCAGTAGCTACAAAGAAAATGTCTTCGCCGTTTTCCTTCCCAAATACATACCGAAGGACAAACATCCCATTGATCTGGCGCTCATCATTGCAGATTACGGATAATAGTCTGCACCCAAGATCAGAATAAATGAAACGGCATAGTTCTATGATGTTGCCAGTGTCGGTAGATATGTGAACTTCGTTACCGTTGATCAATTTGGCCTTTACAGTTTCCCCAAACTTGACAGATATGTCCAAATTGTATGCATGTGGCCCCATTTATCGCACCTACTTTCCTCCAATTATGGATGAAGCATCATTTGTCAGTTCTCCAAGATGGTCAGGCAGATAGATCCCAAGAATTATTGTAAGTGCACCCAGAATTATCATTGGGATTATGGACAACTTTCCGAGTTCTCCTTTTTTCATTTCTTTTTCTGGAGTTCCAAACATCATGCTGACTAGATGTTTGATAAAGCCTGCAAATATTACAACGAGAAATATCATCATGAATAAAATGGCGACAAATTGCCCACCATCAAAACCAGAGCTCAGCACAAAAAATTCACTAAAAAAGATGCTAAATGGAGGCAGTCCAATGATTGCCAGCCCCCCAATTAGAAACAATGCACCCGTAATCGGCATTGTTTTGGTGACGCCTTTGATTTTGGAGATTGCTTTTGTTTCGTATTTTTGGCTGATAGTTCCGCTAGCAAAAAACATCAGCGGCTTTGCGATAGAGTGGTTAATCATATGCAACATGCCCCCATAGATTCCCAAAAATCCGCCAAATCCCATCGCTATGGAAATGATTCCCATGTGCTCGATGCTCGAGAAGGCAAGCAATCTTTTCATGTCCTTTTGGAAATAGATTGACACTGCGGCAATGCCCATCGACATGACCCCAAGTATTATTAGCAGCTCGCCTGAGAACCCACTACCCATTCCGGCACTGCTAATCATGTGAAATCGGATTATTCCATACATGGCGCAGTTTAGCAAGACCCCAGACAACAGCGCACTCACAGGGGTCGGCGCCTCGCTGTGGGCGTCCGGCAGCCACGTATGCATTGGTGCCAGACCCGCCTTTGTGCCAAGCCCTACTAAAACAAAGACGAATGCGATTTTGATTATGTTTGGATCAAGTGACTTGGCATTGCTCAACAGATTAGTCCAGTTCGTCGCATCCTCCGGACTTGCTGAACCAGTGTTTGCATAGTTGAAC
>DATIGB010000074.1:0-2555 GCA_035454985.1 Candidatus Nitrosotenuis sp. | reverse complement strand
CTATCTGGCGTATGCGGCGAGGAAGAGTTTGATGCAACGCCATACGCAATTGCCACTGCAAAGTTTTTCCTCAGAAATCCGCTGAACCAAGCGCTTCCAAGAAAGTTCAAGTTCAATTTTACGTGCTGCGAAAAACACGGCATGGTGAGGATGACTGACGTCGGACTCATACCGCAAACAAGGCTGGTTGGTGGAAACACTCAACGCGGGTTTAAGATTTTCCTGGGCGGCGGTCTTGGCAACAAGTCGTTTGTAGGACACCAGCTTGAAGACTTTACGCCGGAAGAAGACCTGTTATACACATCAATTGCAGTGCTGAGAATATTTGACAGACTCGGCGACCGAAAAAACACTGCGCGAAACAGGATGAGGTATCTTGTAGACCAAATGGGCTGGGAGCAGTTTCAAAACCTCGTCCTAAAGGAGCGGGCAATTGTCAGGGCTACCCAGTCTGTCGTCGTTACGCTGGGCGTTGACGACACTCCTGCAAAAATTTCAAATCCGATTCGAGTTTCCGGCTCTGACGGAAAGTCAATACCGGAGGGCTTTTCGCGATGGCGCAAGAGCAACACGTACGAGCAAAAGCAAAACGGCTACCGTACAGTATCTGTGACACTTGAAGCAGGAGACATCACCTCAAGCCAGCTCCGGGCGCTTGCTGACATATGCCGGGAGTTTTCAGCAGAAGGCTATGCAAGAACCGGATTTCTGCAGGACATTCTAATCCGATGGGTGCAGGAGTCTGACTTGACACCTCTTTATTCTCGATTACTTGAAGTGGGGCTGGCAAACCCAGGCTCGCTTACGATGGTGCATCCTGTCGGATGCTCTGGCACCACGTCGTGCAACTTGGCACTGACAAACTCGCATAGGCTGGCAAAAGAAATCCAAAGAAAGTTCCTTGATCTGAAACTTGACGAGGATGACGATCTTAGGGACTCTAATATCAAAATAAGCGGATGTCCGAACTCATGCGGCCAGCACGAAATCGCGACAATTGGATTCTTTGGGGGAGGCGGAAGGAACGACAAGGACATGTACCCTGTGTATCAGCTATCCATCGGCGGCAGGTCCGACGGGGAGACGATGCTCGGCGTTAACGTGCTTAGAATTCCAGCAAAAAGAGTAATTCCGGCAATCCTAAAAATCATAGAGACATTCAAGGCTGACAGGCGACCAAACGACACTCTAAAGTCGTGGATTCACAAAATTGTTACGGGTCATAGCGACACCAATACAAAATCCGTTGCCGACATCAAAAAAATTCTCCTGCCGCTCACCGCAGTGCCGTCCATTTCTGACGACAAGGACTTTTACGCTGACTATGGAAACGATTCAAGCTATCACACAAGAACTGGCAAGGGTGAATGTGCGGCTTGAACGGCAAGCCGATAATTGATGCCGACTCTTTACGCTCATCGCTTAGGGACAACAGCATTCGCGTGATCGATGTTAGGCGCAAAGAGGACTACAAAAAGGATCACATCCCAAAATCCGTCAACCTTCCGCTTGCGGATCTTTTGTCAGACGATTCCCCAGAACGAGTTCTCAAACTCGCTCAATCCCTTGGAATTGACGACAGCACCCCTGTTGTTGCATATGACGATACCTTTGGCGCCTTGGCCTCCAGGGTGGCATGGACGCTACAGTACCTTGGCCACAGCAACGTGTCGCTGCTCGAGATGACGTACAGCCAATGGAAAGCCCTCGGCCTTGAGACTGACGCAAATGAGCCGTCAATTGGAGCAAAAACTCATTCGATTACTCTCAAGCCGGAAATCATGGCAACAGCAGACTATCTTGAGAAGGCAAAAGAAAACAAAAATGTCACCGTCATTGATAATCGCGAACGCTTGAACTATTTGGAGCAGCACATTCCAGGATCAATTAACATTCCGTATAGGACGCTTGCATCTGAGGACAAAATCCTGCGTCCAAAAGACGAACTAAAAAGACTGTTCCAGAACAGAGGCATCTCAGATAATGCCGAAGTGATAACATACTGTGGAAGCGTAGGCACCCTGTCCGGACTTGCATACTATGCGCTAAAGTCAGTCGACCATCCAAACGTCAAGCTGTATGTCCGCTCCTTTAAGGAATGGAAAAATCTCAACAAGCCAATTGTAAAGCAAGAAAATGCTGACTATTGGGACCTGTCTGCAGAATAGCCTTAAACGATTATCCGCGCAGCTTTTGCGTTACTGTGATCTCGAGATTGTCAAAAAGTTTGAGAATTTTTTCTTTATTTTCTTTTAGGTAATCCTTTCCCTTTTCATCAATTCTAACTTTGAGCAGTCTGATTTCTCGGTGCTCTTCTAGAAACTGATCAATCATCAATCCACCCAATTTTGTTGGGTCGATAAAAGAGTCAAAAGTCTTGGTCAGCTTTTCAGTATCTTCCTCCTCAATTACCATTTTTGTTGTCTGAATTGCCTCGCTTACCTCTTTTAGGCTTTTAATGGTGCTTGGAAGCCTTCTTGTTGGTCCGAGAAGACTTTTCTTTTCGGTTCCTACCTTATTGGCTAGTTCCGGCACCAAATCATACGTGTCAATTT
>DATIGB010000073.1:0-4081 GCA_035454985.1 Candidatus Nitrosotenuis sp. | reverse complement strand
AAATTTTGAACATTCTGTCCGATGCAAGAAAATAATCCACCCCGTTGTTTGTCACGTTGACTGTGACTTTTACAAGATCCGAATCGTCAGAATGATAGTTTGGCGTGTCGTCTAACGGAAGAATTTGGAGATCAACTATCTTGATGTCAACCAAACCTGTATCGTAATTTATTGTTGGTATGGTCATGCAAGACGCAAGGGGAATTCCAACCAAGCCAAATGCGATGGTCGCTGCAAGGCACAACTGAAAGTTTGAAGGCCCCATGACCCAAATTTTCCAGCTGCAGCGCTCTGTCTTCTTGGGGTTAATGATTGATTCTGCTGCGGGGACTGACATTGGTTCGGTATTGTCGGGCATTCCTTTGATTCATTTAGTATGTCTTGTCAATATTTCAAGTTGTTTTGGCAGATCGTGTGCTTGTCAAAATGTGACATTGTGGTGCGCAACGCATTAGTTTTTTATCTCTGATCATTCGTGCCGACATTCACGTGGTTCAATTTTTGCCCGCCGTTTGTTTGCCGACTGCAAGTTTACACCTGATCGCTCAACTGCACGTTTGGCAGAGCACACGTCTCAACAAACTTAAATAGAATCTGATTTGAGTAATCTCGGTAAATTTGATTTCAGCAGATCCTTGGAAAAACGCATTAAAGCAACTTGACGATGCATGTACAATTCTAAAGCTAGACAAAAGTATGAGAGATTATCTTGCAGAGCCAAACAAGGTTCTAAAAGTAAAACTGCCAGTGAAAATGGACAATGGAAAAATCCGAACTTTCACTGGATTTAGAAGCCAGCACAATAATGACAGGGGCCCATACAAGGGAGGCATCCGTTACTTTGATCCGGAAGGCGGAGTCGAGTACATGGAAAAGGAGGTCAAGGCGCTCTCTTCTTGGATGACCTGGAAGTGCGCAGTAGTTGACGTTCCCTTGGGCGGAGGAAAGGGCGGAATCTATGTCAATCCAAAAAAAGAAAAGCTCAGCGCCAATGAGCTGGCGGCACTTACCAGAAGATTCGCATATGCGATATCTGAAATAATTGGACCAAAGAAGGACATTCCGGCACCAGACGTGTATACCACCGGAAGAGAAATGGCACAGATTATGGATGTTTACAGTAAACTGCATGGAAGCGAGTCTGATCCTGGTGTCATCACCGGCAAACCGCTCTCAATTGGAGGCTCGCTTGCAAGAAACGTTGCAACTGGACTTGGGTGCGCATACTGTATCCGAGAGGCAGCAAAAACAATCGGACTCAAGCTAAAGGGCGCCAAAGTCGTAGTGCAGGGATTTGGAAATGCGGGAACCTTTACAGCGGAATATCTGGAAAAGGCAGGGGCAAAGATAATTGCAGTATCTGACTCCAAGGGAGCAATCACAAATCCAAACGGACTGAACTCTAAAAAAGTACTGGAATACAAAAACAAGACAGGCTCCGTCGTCGGATTTCCTGGCAGCAAAAAAATCAGCACTGAACAACTGCTTACAACCAAATGCGATGTCCTAGTCCCAGCAGCACTTGAAAATCAAATCACGGCAGACATTGCAAGAAAAATAAATTGCAAGATAATTGCAGAGGCAGCAAACGGCCCTACAATGCCTGATGCAGATCCAATTCTTTACGCTAAAAAAATAATCATGATTCCGGACATTCTTGCAAACTCTGGCGGCGTATGCATTTCGTATCTGGAATGGGTACAGAACAACATGGGATACTATTGGACGTTTGATGAGGTTGCAAAGAAAATGGAAGACCACATCACGCGTGGATTCCGGGACACACTTGCATTGTCAAAACAGCACAAAGTGGACATGAGGCGCGCCGCAATGGTCCTGGCTGTAAGCCGGGTTGTTGAGGCATTCAACGCAAAGGGCCTCTGGCCATAAAACACTCTTTCATTTTATAATACCTAAAATTACGCCCAAGCTATTCCAAGACCTGTGGCAAGCAAGCACACAATAATCGTCATAATATCAATAATTGTAATAGCGTCATCGCTTGGTTATTCATCACTTAACTTGGTTTCAGCAAACGGCCTCAAGTTCAAGTGGGCAACAAAGTTTGACTATTCTTCCATACTGTACGGCGGAAGGCTTGAAGCCTGCAACGATTCAAACTATTCAGCAAGCTTTGCAAAATACGAGTTTACAATATTCTATGACTCAAGGCCTCTTGGAAAATTCACGTCGTCTGGGGCCATCGTTCCGCCGCATTCTGGGGTGGCAGTACCAGGCAAGTTTGCCGCCGACGACAGGCAGGTCGCACAAATCTTTTCCTCGCTTCTGGACGCTGACACACGTGGAACAGATGTTGGCAGCGTTGACGCAAACAAGATGCAGGTGAGCGCCACTTTGCACTATGCCATAATGGGAATGGTGCCGCTTTCCACCACACACGAATACTCTGGCCCTGAATTCCTTGAGATGATGAACCAAAGCACCGGGTGCTAAAATGTCAGTGCTGGTAATACAAAACGCAAGGCTTGAGGGGCCGGGAATGCTTGGCAATCTGCTCGAGTCCGACGGATTTGCCTTGGACGTGGTTTTTGCAAAAAAGGAAAAAATTCCTGCCCCGGATCATGATGCAGTCCTGATACTTGGTGCGCCGGAGAGTGCAAACGACAACCTGAATTATCTAAAAGACGAAATGGCGCTGATAAGGAGTGCCTCTGAAAAAAACATACCGGTGCTTGGGATTTGCCTTGGCTCGCAGCTCATTGCAAAGGCATTTGGCGCAAACGTGTATCCTGGACCGCTCAAGGAAATTGGGTTTTATGATGACGTCCTGCTGGACTCCTCCCCAAGTCTCTTTGAGGGGATAAGCAGCCCGTTCACAGTATTCCACTGGCACGGGGACACCTTTGACATTCCAAAAAACGCAACGCGCCTTGCCTATTCGGGCTTGTATAACCAAGCATTCCAGATTGGCTCTGCGGTGGGGTTGCAGTTCCACCTTGAGGTCACAAAGCAGGACATCACATCTTGGCTCAAGGGCGCCGATCTGTCAAAAATCCCGTATGTCGATCCGGCACTGATCCAAAACCAAATAGACCAAACCCTGCCGGTGGTGCAAGACAACATGAAAATTTTCTACCGAAATTTCAAGTCGGTGTTCGGACTTACCAAAGTTTAATATATTGAATATTGGAGGATTCGATCACATTATGAATTCAACAATAAAAATTTTTGAAGAGACCATAAAAACAGATCACAAGGTAATCACAGAAGAGACATCAAAATCAATCCTCAAGACATATGGGGTCAAAGTCCCTCCATATGCACTGGTAAACTCTGCAGATGAGGCAGTCAAGGCCGCAAAGAAAATCGGCTACCCACTGGTGATGAAAATAGTCTCACCACAAATTCTCCACAAGACAGACGTCGGCGGAGTTAAGGTGGGAATCGACAATGACAAGGACGTAAGAAAAACATTCACCGACATGTACGGCCGACTCTCAAAGAAAAAGGGAGTGCAAATCAAGGGCGTCCTGCTGGAAAAAATGGTTCCAAAGGGAGTAGAGCTCATAGTGGGGATTCAAACGGATCCGCAGTTTGGCCCTGTGATAATGGTAGGCCTTGGAGGCGTGATGACCGAAGTGTTCAAGGACGTGGCATTTAGGATGCTCCCAATCACAACCGCCGACGCCAAGTCGATGCTAAACGAGTTAAAGTCATCCAAAATATTCAAGGGATTCCGCGGAAGCGAGCCAATTGACATGAACATGCTTGCAAAGGCGCTGGTCCAAATTGGAAAGATAGGAGTCGATAACGCAAGTTATGTGAACAGCATCGACTTTAACCCAGTTGTGGTCTATGCCAAGTCTTACTATGTGGTTGACGCAAAAATCATACTATCGAAGGAAATAAACAAAAACGCAATCTCAAAGGAAAAGCCAAACGATTCCTTCATGGAGAAATTCTTTACGCCTCAGTCAGTAGCACTGGTTGGGGCGTCTGCAACGCCTGGAAAGGTTGGCAATTCGGTTTTGGACAGCCTTGCAAAGCACGACTACAAGGGCAAGGTGTACCCGATTAATCCAAAGGCAGAAGAGATCCTTGGACTCAAGTGCTATCCATC